>NZ_JBFBBE010000103.1:0-33837 GCF_040682555.1 Streptomyces sp. NPDC051172 | reverse complement strand
CTGATCCACAAGACCGGCCCCGCCACCTACGCCCTCGCCTGCTGACCCGACACGCTCGACACCGACCAGAAGATCCTTAACTTCCCGGCCTTGGGGCTTGACCGACCACCTCCCCGGCCGCTATGCGCTGGGGCGGGGTCATCTCATCGACGGCCGAGAGGATCTGCCTGGCCAGGGCGGTTCCCTCTCCTTCCAGAGAACGCAGCACCTGAGTCTTCATGTTGACGGGTAGCAGGTATGCGGTGCCCGACGACCTCCACAGATCCGACCAGAAGCGTTCGCCTGCCTCGGTGGGGGGAGGCAGCGCGGCCAGCAGCCCGAGGAGATGGCCGGTGGCCGCATAGGCGTCGGAATGGGCAGCTGCGACGACTGCGATGCCGGCGACGCCCTCCACATCGAGCCGGCCGGCCTCGAGACGCGAAGCCAGACCCAATTGATGTTCCAACTGGTGTGCCAGGGCGGCGGATACGTGGGGGCGGACCTCAGGAAGCATCGGCGATCCTTGCGCGTAGGCGAGCGGAGATGCCCGTTCGTAAGCCCTGATCTTTCCCATGGCCGGCCGATCTACTCGGCTTGGGCAGGCCCCAATCGGCGGCAGGGCCAACGGGGCTGTAGTTCACACGGTGGCGAGCCCGCCCGGGCCCGGTTGCACATGCTCGCGGAGCGCACCGCAAGCTCACCGGACAGATCGATGAGCTTGCGGTGCTGCGAGCCGGTTGCCACGATGACGGCCTTGGCCCGGTGGACGGTCCCCATGCTGTCGGTGACGGTCTTGACCGTGCCGGTGAGGTCGACGGCGACGATGTCGTCGGGGACGAGTTCGGCGCCGAAGCGTTCGGCCTGGGACCGCATGTTGTCCATGAGGTCGGGGCCCATGATGCCGCCCGGGAAGCCGGGGAGGTTCTCCACCTCGGTCGTCTGCACCAGTGCCCCGCCGGCCGTGACCGCGCCCTCGAAGACCAGTGGCTTCAGCGAGGCGCGGGCGGTGTAGAGGGCGGCGGTGTAACCGGCGGGGCCGGAGCCTATGACGTTGACGTTGCGTATCTCGCCGCCGCTCACGCCGCCTTCTCCGGCGCGATCTCCTTGATCAGGCCCTCGACCAGCACCTTGATCTCGTCCCGGATCGGACGGACCGCCTCGACGCCCTGGCCCGCCGGGTCGTCCAGCTGCCAGTCCAGGTACCGCTTGCCGGGGAAGACCGGGCAGGTGTCGCCGCAGCCCATGGTGACGCAGACGTCCGACTCCTTGACCGCGTCGACGGTGCCTGGCCCTCGTGACCATCCCCGCCCATGCCCTCGCGCTCCGAGGTCCTTGGCCGCCCGCACCAGCGTCGCCCTCCCAACGGGCCGGTAACGGCGGCTCGGTGACCCGCAGCCGACCGTTCCTGATGCTCGCCACGGCGCTCACGCTGAACAGCTTCGCCATGTACGCGGTCGTCATCGCCCTCGTGCCCCTGCTGATCGCACGCGGCGCCGGCCCCACCGCCGCCGCCTGGGCCCTCGGGCTCGGAGGAGCAGGACAGACACGTGGCCGCACCCTGTACGCCGCCGTCGCCAACCGCACCGGTGTCACGACCCGCACGACCGCCCTGATCGCTCTGGGCGGGACCACTACCGCCGCGTTCGCGATGGTCTCCGGACCCTTCCGCCTGCTGGTGGGCATCGCGATCGCGGCCGGCATGGTGCGAGGCAACCCCACCCTGCTCCAGGCCACCGCCGTCACCGACCGCTGGGGCACGACACACTACGGGCGTCTGTCCGGGCTACTGGCCGCCCCGGCCACCATCGCGTCTGCCCTGGCCCCCTTCGCAGGAGCCGCGCTGGCCGGCCCGCTCGGCGGCTATCCCGGCTTGTTCGCCATGCTCGCACTGGTATCCGCCGTAGCGGTGCTCCTCGCGCTGGGGAGCTGAAGAAGAGTTCACTGCGGTCAGATCTGGGGCTCTCTGGGTGTCTGCGGGCGGTCAGTTGCAGCAATCGCAGCCTGGGCGACATCCACACTCACCGTCCGCCTGCGCAGCGTTCAGTATTGCTCCGTCTCCACGAAACCCGCGTCCGCGTTGTCGTCCGCACCGAGTGCGGCGGCGGTCGGGTCGAATCCGGGCGGGCTGTCCTTGAGGCCGAGGCCCATGCCGGCGAGCTTCGCCTTGACCTCGTCGATCGACTTCGTACCGAAGTTGCGAATGTCGAGCAGGTCGGCCTCGGAACGAGCCACGAGCTCACCCACGGAGTGGACGCCCTCGCGCTTTAGACAGTTGTACGACCGGACGGTGAGCTCCAGCTCCTCGATCGGCATTACCAGGTCGGCGGCGAGCGCGGCGTCGGTGGGGGACGGGCCCATGTCGATGCCCTCGGCGTCGATGTTCAGCTCGCGGGCGAGACCGAACAGCTCGACCAGGGTCTTGCCGGCCGACGCCACGACGTCACGGGGACGCATGGCCTGCTTGGTCTCGACGTCGACGATCAGCTTGTCGAAGTCGGTGCGCTGCTCGACACGGGTCGCCTCGACCTTGTACGTGACCTTGAGCACCGGGCTGTAGATGGAGTCGACCGGGATACGGCCGATCTCCTGGCCCACCTGCTTGTTCTGCACGGCGGAGACGTAACCGCGGCCGCGCTCGACCGTCAGCTCCATCTCCAGCTTGCCCTTGCCGTTGAGCGTGGCGAGGACCAGGTCGGGGTTGTGCACCTCGACACCGGCCGGGGGCGCGATGTCGGCGGCGGTGACGAGACCCGGGCCCTGCTTGCGCAGGTACATCACGACCGGCTCGTCGTGCTCCGAGGAGACGACCAGCTGCTTGATGTTGAGGATCAGGTCGGTGACGTCCTCCTTGACGCCCGGCACGGTGGTGAACTCGTGCAGGACGCCGTCGACGCGGATGGACGTGACCGCCGCACCGGGGATCGAGGAGAGGAGCGTGCGACGCAGGGAGTTGCCGAGGGTGTAGCCGAAGCCCGGCTCCAGCGGCTCGATCACGAACCGGGAGCGGAACTCGTCGACGACCTCTTCGGTCAGGGAAGGACGCTGAGCGATCAGCACGAGGTGTTGCCTCCAGTGGTTTGGCGCCCGCTAGGTGACGCCGTAGACACCATGAAGGGTACGGGCCATACGGTCTCCGGTGACGCGCCGCACTTTCGTGGTGCACGGCGCTCGCATCCACAACTGCCCCACGGGATGAGCTTTGGTGCTCGTCCCCGATGGCGTGACCCTGTACTTCGGTCCTTCGGGGTGGGCTCCTGAGCGAGGTCGCATTGGAGATGGTGAGGCCGGATCCCAGCCGGTGGCGAGCGCAACATAGACCATGATCGCCGGTTGGCCGAACCGGCGATGGTGACGACCATTGAAGGTGTTCGCATTCGGCTGAGCCCGTCGAGGGGGCCGTGCCGGACGAAGTGGACAGAGGCGCAGGCTCCTGGGAGAAGTGAACGGTCCTGTTGCCTGCTGTCCTGATGACCGCGGAGCCCTTCGCTGACACGCAGCGGCGCCTGTGCCTGCGTGGAGGGGTTCCGCGCCCTCAAGGAGAGTGAGCAGTCCTGTCTGATCCGATCCACGAAGCGCTGGTATGTGAAGCCGGGTGTCGAGGACCTTCGGCCGGCGGCGGATACGTGGGGAGGTCTGGCGAGCGTCTCCACCCCCGCTCCTGCATAGAGTGTGAGATGTGGGAGCGTGGGCGGGTGAGTGAGACGAACGTCGAAACCCTGCAATACCGCTTTGACGGGCCAGAACAGGCTCCAGTCCTGGGTCATGGGATGCACCCTCGGTGCTACATGGCACATGTCGTAGAGACCGTCTTTTAGGCGTCCACGTGGTCCGAAACCATACCGTTTGCGTAGGTGGATTTCCTGAGGTCCGGGAGCGTCTACGGGGTTGGTGACACGGGCGTGACACGTGAGGCACGTCTGGCGGTCTGGTTCGACGGGGGATTCAGTGCAGACGGGGACCTGAGAGGACGGGCCTCGCCGGATTGCTCCGGCGAGGCCCGTCGTGCAGTTGTCAAGGCCGTCCTGCCGCGTCACCAGGGCTGCCCGACGACCGGCCGCGCACCGGTGCGTACGCCCTGCCACGCGTTCGGCGGCCCGGGAGATGACGGATCAGCAGGCCCGGGCCGGGCCGCCGGTCGCCGTCGAACCCGGCGGGAACCCTTGCTGCGTACGGACGCGTCTGCCGCGCCGACGTGCTCGGCGGCTGCGCGCATTGTCCAGCCCTCGGATCGGCGGCGGCCGCGGTCCACAGCGGGCGATGGCCCTTGTGGTCGAGCTGGGCGACGTCAACCCGGCCAAGACCGCGTGATGAGCCACGTGAAGGACCCGGCTCAGACCATGTCCGGGCTGAGCCGCGGGTCAATGTGCAGGAAATCGCGGGGCGTACGGACGAGACGGGGGCCGGCGAAGCATTCGAGCGCCGCCAGCAGATTGCGCCGATCCGCCCCGATCGCCCCGAGGACGCAGATGCCCACGTAGCCGAGCTCACGATGAGCCCTGGAGAGCCCCGTACTCGTCTTCGGAACGGGGGCCTCCGCGCGCAGGCGGACGGCCAAGACCGTCAGCCTCTCCTGGTGCGGTTGGCGGACGGGATGGTGGACCGACCCTCGCATGAGCCCGACGTGGGAGATGTCCGTCCACGGCACGCGGACACCACCGCGGCCACGCATGAACCTGATTTCCTCGGAGTTGAGGACCAGCGTCGCGACGTGCCGGTCGCTCGCGAACAGTGCAGCCCCGAAGAGCCACAGAGAGAGCAGCATCGGGATGCCGATCATCAGGGGTCCCACCCAGCTCAGCCAGTCCGACCAGTGCGGCGACGCCGTCCTCAGTGCCTCGGTGAAGATCCAGCCGAAGAACAGCGTGCCGACGCCACCAATGGCCATGGGCTGGCGCCTGTTACGGGCAGCGGTCGCCGTGTCGGGACGAAACCGCACGTCGTCGTGGGCTGGGGATGGCGGAGCTGCCGACGCTGGGCCACGGGCCAGCGCGAGATCGCCGGCGGTGTTCAGCGCGCGACGCTGCGGGCGCGGCAGTCCGCGTGTGGCAAGGCTCTGTGTGACCCGCTGGTAGATCGCGTCCAGGGTCTGTGGCCCGGACTGGCGGAGTGCCTGGAGCAGAGCACCGGTGAAGGCCGTGTACGTTTCGCCGCTTGGTGCATGGGAGGGGGCGTTGGCGGTGGTCGAGGTGAGGGTGTATGTGCCGGCAACTTCCAACTGACCAATGATCAGGCCCTGTTCGTCGCCCATGGCCTCAATGGCCCGGCCTGAGAAGCAGCAGTCGAGGATCAGGATCCGGATGGCCGCTGGGCTGCTGGCCAGCTCCTCGCGGAGGGTGTCGAGCGGCAGGGCCGTATAGCGCAGCAGGGACGGCTCGGTCCCGGTCAGGCTGAGGTAGAGGCGGCCCTTGTCGTCGAGCAGACCGTGTCCCGCGTAGTACACGAGCAAGACGTCCGTCGCTTCACGAATCGTGTTGCTGAGGAGGGGACCCAGGCGCTGCATGTCGACAGGATCGGAGACGACCTGGCACAGCTCGGGCGTGATCGTACCGGCGGCTGCATCGGTGAGAACCTGACGCAACGCGTTCAGGTTGGCGGCCACGGCAGGGATCGACGGCAGCTCGGGAGCCTTGGGGAACCGGCTGGTGCCGATCAGAACAGCCCGGGAACGGGCGGCTTCGGGAAAACGCGTCAACTCCCGGCCTCCTGGTCACGGAGCAGACCACCGACCTCCCGGATCAGTGCCTGAGCGTCGGGGACCCGCTGCGCATCAAGTTCTATGGTGCGGCCGCCCGAGGTGATGGTGATCTTGAGATCCGAGCGTCGCTGCCAGAGCCAGGTCGAAAGGGACCGGGCGAGTACCGCTCCCGCTCCTCCAGACCCCAGCGCCACCACCAGCGCGTCAACCAGTCCGCCCATCTCACCGGGCCGTGGCGCCGCGCGCTCCAGCACTGCCCGACCACGCAACTCGTCCTCGTGGCGCAGCCAGTCGAGCAGCGATCTGAGTACGGTCTCGCCCTCGGAACTGAGGACGGCTATCCGGACGCGGCGTGTTGATTCCACGGGATCATCCTGCCGGGCCGCCGGTGGCCCGAACGCTCGAACGGCAAAATTGCGATGTCCGAAGTCTGCCCGTCGGCCAGCGGGCGAGGTGCGCCGTCGTAGCCGACCGCGACCTGTCGTGGACCTGGACCACCGCGGTCTCGACGAGGACGTCGTCTGTTGCTGAGGTCCAGCGCGCCAAGGGCGCCCACCAGCCATTCGAGCCGGCTGCGGGCGCCGATGCCGCTCCGCGGCGACAAGACGGTGGACGAGACCAGGCCGACCCCGTGCCCCCGGTGTCGTGATGTTGTGGACGACAGGGAGCTCGATGACACACGACAGGTGGACCGGGCGCCTCGGCCGCCCTACCAACTCACCAGATTCATCCAAGTGCTGGGACCTACGGTGCCGTCCGGAGTCAGCCCGCTGAACTTCTGGAAGGCGATGACGGCGTCGCGGGTTCCGGCCCTGAACCGGCCGTCCACCGTGACAGCCGCGCCCTGGGCCTTCAGCTCGGCCTGGACCGCCCGCACAGCCGCGCCGGTGTCGCCCTGCTGCACGGTGACTACCAGGCGCTGCCAGGTGTTCGGCCCCACGATGCCGTCGGGGTCAGTCCCTGGGCCCTCTGGAAGGTGATCACGGCGTCCCGGGTTCCGGCCCCGAACCGGCCGTCCGCCGCAAGGTGCGCTCCGTGGGCGGCGAGCAGGTACTGCACGGTGGTCACCTGCCGGCCTGCCCCTGCTGCACCAGAGGCCAGCTGGGAGCCGGCGGCGGAGGTGTGTAGTCACCCAGGGCGAAGGTCTTCAGGTCCTTCAGCATGCCGTTGAAGACATCCTGGTCCCCCGGGAAGGCGCCCGAGGCGGCGGTCTGCCAGAGCGTGTAGGTGTTCCAGCCGGCGGGCAGCGGGGTGGGCGTGCCGGACTGGTTGACGATCCACAGCGGGTCGGTCCTGCCGAAGCCCCGGTGGTTCCCGGTGCAGGCCGCCCACCAGCCGGCGGCGGTGTAGATCACCGGGTGGCGGCCCGTCCGGGCGTGGAACTCGTTCACGAACGCCGCGATCCAGCTGGTCATCGCGCTGTGGCTGAGTCCCCAGCAGGGGTCACCGTGCGCTTTGGCCTCGATGTCCAGGGCTCCGGGGAGGGTCCTGCCGTCGCGCTTCCATATGCCGCCGTGGGCCAGGAAGTAGTCGGCCTGCGCACGTCCGCCGGAGGCGTCCGGGCGGGCGAAGTGGTAGGCGCCACGTATCAGACTGGCTCCGGCCGCCCCGTTGTACTGCTGTGTGAAGTAGCTACTGGTGTAGCTGACCCCTTCGGTCGCCTTCACGTAGGCGAAGGCGGCGCCCTCGGCGGCCGTCGCTTTCCAGTCGACACGGGGGTCGTAGCCACTCACGTCGAGCCCGCGCACCTGAGCCGTGGAGCGGGCCGCCCCGGTGGCCGCGGTGGTGTCCGCGCGGGCCACGCCGTGGACGCCGGTGCACAGGCTCGCGAGTCCGACGGCGAGCACCGCCGCAGCGCGGACCCGCCACCCGGCCCGACCCACCGCTCTGCCGCGGGCGTGGGGATACGTCATCGCTGTCTCTCCGTTCTGGCTTTGTGGTCAGTCATGGCCGGCGTCGCTGGTCCGTCCGGGCCTGGCGACACCGCACACCGGCCCCTGCGGCGCCGGAGGCACCGGGCAGGGGCCGGGGGGATGCCGCGGTCTTCAACACCGTGCATGGGTTCTATCGGCCGGCGGTGGGCTGCCTCCGCACCGCCTTCGAACGGTTCACCGTCGCCTTCGCACTTGCTGCCGCCGGCGATCTCCAGCGGGCCCAGCGGTGGAATGCCGTGAATTGACGAGATTCCCTACACGACGGCTCGGAAATGGCTCCCACGCACTGGCGTACTTCCTCTCTTGGGCCAGGCCGGCCGAGAGCGTCTGTTCGGAGGGCACAGCACGAGCCGGAGCCCGGACCTGTACAGACGACTCAGCAACCATGCCCACGGCCGGGCCGGGCATTCCAGCGGCGACTTGTGGCAAAGCAATGGCCCCGTCCACGCCCCGGAAGCTCTCGACCTGGTCGCCGACCTGATGTGCGAGACGGCGGCCCACCTGCACGTGCTTCTGGTGGCAACATGGCCGAACTACGGCTCGTTTGACGCTCTTGAGCGCCTCCTGGCCAGCGCATCAACGGCGTGGGCCTCGCACGTTCCCACCATTCGGCGGGCCTTGGACCACTAGCGAGCCAGGTTGTCCGACTGCCCGGGAGGGCGAGGCGGGTCGTGCTCCGCACGCGGTCGTCCGCGTCGTGTCTCGTTAACGCCGGTGTTCCAGGTCCACCATGGAGGGAAAGCGCTAAGTGGGTGAGCGCGATGAGCCGGCGGGAGCCCCGGGGATGGCACGTGGAGGGTTGCGGATCTACCTGGGGGCCGCCCCGGGTGTGGGGAAGACGTACGCCATGCTCGAGGAGGGCCAGCGGCTGCGTGCCTCCGGCGCGGACGTGGTCGCGGGATTCGTCGAGCCGCACGGGCGGCGGCCGACGGCGGCCATGGCCGAGGGCCTGGAGACGGTGGAACGGCGCAGGGTGACCCACCGGGAAGCGGAGTTCACCGAGATGGACCTCGACGCGGTGCTGGCCCGCCGCCCCCAGGTCGCCCTGGTGGACGAGCTCGCCCACACCAACGTGGCCGGCACCGGCACCCGCAACGCCAAGCGGTGGCAGGACGTGGAGGAACTGCTCGATGCCGGGATCGATGTCGTCACCACGCTCAACGTCCAGCACCTGGAGTCCCTGAACGATGTCGTCCGGCAGATCACCGGGGTGCGCCAGCGCGAGACGCTGCCGGACGAGGTGGCCCGTCGCGCCGACCAGATCGAGTTGGTCGACCTGCCGCCCGAGGTGCTGCGCCGCCGCCTGGCGCACGGCGCCATCTACCCGCCGGACCGGATCGAGGCCGCTCTGACCCACTACTTCCGGGTGGGCAACCTCATCGCGCTGCGCGAACTGGCGCTGCTGTGGCTCGCCGACCGGGTGGAGGAAAGTCTGCAGCGCTATCGCGCCGAGCACGGCATCGCGGCCCCCTGGGAGACCCGCGAGCGGATCATGGTGGGGCTGACCGGAGGGCCGGAGGGCGAGACTCTGATCCGCCGAGCGGCCCGGATCGCCGCTCGTAGCCCGGGCAGCGAACTGCTGGCGCTGCACGTCGTGCCGGCCGACGGCCTCACCCACGCCGATCCGACCGCCCTTTCGGCCCAGCGTGCCCTGGTGGAGTCGCTGGGCGGCACCTACCACCAGACGACCGGCGAGTCGGTGGTCGAGGCTCTGCTGCAGTTCGCCCGGGCCGAGAACGTCACCCAGATCGTGCTCGGCGCCAGCCGCCGCGGCCGGCTGTCGCTGCTGCTGGACGCCGGAGTGGGGCACCGCACGATCCGCGGCTCGGGCCCCATCGACGTTCATGTGGTCACCCACGAGGAGGCGGCCGGCTCCGCTTTCAAACCGCGGAAAACGGGTCCGGGCCGGGGTGCCGGGCCACGCCGGTTCTGGCTCGCGACGGCGGGGGCGGCACTGCTGCTGCCGGCGCTGACCCTGATCCTGACCGCCCCCGCCACCCGACTCGACCTGTCCGGGGTACTGGTGGTGTTCCTTGTCGCCGTCGTCGCCACGGCCCTGGTCGGAGGGCTGGTCCCGGCGCTGGCGGCGGCGATCGTTGCGGCAGCGCTCGCCGACTACTACTTCACCACGCCCTTTCACTCGCTGCGGGTCGACCGCGGCGGCGAAGTCCTCGCCCTCGTGGGCTTCGTCGTCACCGCGGCTCTGGTCGGCGCGGCCACCGACGCGGCCGCGCGGCGCACCCGGCAGGCCATACGCGCCACATGGGAGGCGCAGGTACTGAGCCGGCTGGCGAGCGCCATGATGCACGGACGGGACCTGCCGACCCTCGTCGAACAGGTACGGGAGAACTTCGGGCTGACCGGTGCCAGCCTGCTCGAACGCAACCCCGACGCATCACCGGGCCCCCGCTGGTACGTGGTCGCCAGCGCCGGTGTCGACCCGCCCGAGCAGCCGTACGAAGCCGATGTCGAAAGCCCCGTCAGCGACGACCTGACCCTGGCGGCCCGTGGCAGCCTGGCCACCGACGACCAGCGGATCCTCAGTGCCTGCGCGGCCCAACTCGGCATGGCCCATCTGCACGGCCGGCTCGCCCGGCACGCCGCCGAAACCGACACCCTCGCCGCCGCCGAACACACCCGCTCCTCCCTGATCCGGACGGCCGACCGCGATCTGCGCGAGCGGCTGCGCACGGCAGAAGACGCCCTCGACCGGCACGACACGGACACGGCTCAGGCGTCGATCCGCCGCGCCGCTCAGGTCGTCGCCGACCTGGCCGACCTCGACCGGCTGCAGGGCGGGGCCCTCGACCTCTACCTGCGCCCGGTCGATCTCGACGAGGTGCTCACCGCCGTACTGGACGACCTGGGGCCCGGTGGCCGCACCATCGAGGTCCGGCTGCCGGAACAGCAACCCGACGTGATCGCGGACGCCGCGCTCCTCACCCGGGTGCTGACCGCCCTCGCGGCGGACGCCTTGCGCCACAGTCCGCCGGAACGGCCGCCCGCACTGACCACCGAAGTCCTCGACAGCCGACTGCGCATCCGCCTGACCGGCGGCCCCGACGGCGCCCCGCACCCGGACAGCCTGACGCTGCGGCTTTCCCGGGACCTGACCGAGGCCATGGGTGGCACGCTCGAATCGGCGGACGACAGCGGTCGGCTGTTCTCGGTGACCCTCACCTTTCCCGCCGCCTCCACACGCCCGTGACCTCGCGCCGGGCGGCGGGGCTGAGCGCGATCGAAGAGGACGACACCCAGTTCAGCGGTGCAGGCCAATCCAGAAAACCTCCGCCGTGCTCGTCGCCCGTTTCCATCGCCCTGTTCTTCGTCGCCGCTCTGTTCGAGATCGGCGGGGCGTGGCTGGTCTGGCAGGGCGCCCGCGAACACCGAGGCTGGCTGTGGATTGGGGCGGGTGCGTCGCGCTCGGTCTCCACGGCTTCGTCGCCACGTTCCAGCCCGCCTCCCATTTCGGATGCTCCTGGCGGCCTACGGCGGCACCTTTGTCGCCGGGTCGATCGCCTGGGGCATGGTCGCCGACGGCTGCCGTCCCGACCGCCGCAAGGATGGGCGGAGGTGCTGCCCTACGGTCAGGAAAGTCCCGATGCCCGAAGCACCGCCTGGACCGTGTCGTCGTCGATGTGCTGCCCCAGTCGCTCCATGACGTCCGCTCCGGAGCGCAGCGTTCCGCGCTCCAGGGAGCGACGGACGCCCGTGTCTAGATCGTGCCAAAGCAGCGGATTGGCGGCCAGCACCCGGGGGTCGAGTTCCAGGGCGTGCCCATGGACATCCCGCAGGACCAGGTGGGAGGAGACGCCGTCGTACTGCCGTACGGTCGTCAGGGCGTCCGTGTGGATCACTCTCCGGCGCCAGGGGGTGCGGACCGCCAGCCAGCCGGGGCCGGCACTCACCCGCGCCGGGAGCAGGATCGCGCATACGGCGGTTGACAGGGTGACCCAGAGCAGGGCACGCAGGGGCGTCAGGCTTCCCGCGTCCCAGTCGACCAGGATGCTCATGGCGCAGAACACGAGCGCGCAGCACAGCGCGAGCCGGGCGCTGCCACGCCAGTGGCGGTCGCCGGCCGAGCTCGCCGGTCCGCTCTGTCGCATGGCGCTGACGCTAGGCGCCGGGACGGGGTCCGGCGAGCATTGCTAACGGGGCCTTAGCGCGTACGGGCGAATCTTGACGGGATCCTGACGCGGTCGCCCACGCGGTAGTCAGCCGGTGTGGACGCGTGGTCGGCGGACACGGTCCGGTTCGGCCTCGCGCAGGACCTCTCGGGTGACGGGGGCGACCTCGCCCTGGCCGAAGAGGAAGAAGCGCAGGAAGTTGGCGAAGGGGCTGCCCTCGGTCCACTCGAAGTAGATGTGCGGGATGCAGCCGGTGATGTCCCGGGCGTGGAGGGCGAGCGCGGCCAGGGCGTTGGGGATGGAGGAGGACTCCAGGGTCAGCACGCGGTAGCGGTCGTGCAGGACCTCGCCGCGCACTGTCAGACCGGCCTCGAACTCGGACGGGTCGGTGACCGTGACCTCGACGAAGACGAAGTCTTCCTGCTCCGGCATGTCGTTGTCGGCCCGGATCTGCTCGATCTTGTCGCGGTATTCGGCCTTGTCGCGTCGGCCGGGCTCGTTGGCGATGAATCGGATCTTCCGGCTGGCGATGTCCCGGATGAATCGTTCCGCCATGTCGTCCAGCTCGACGTGCGTCACCCGCAGCTCGAAGGCGCGGGCCAGCCGGGACAGCAGGGAGACCAGGATGATGCCGACGATGAAGCAGGCACCGATCTTGACGCCGTCCGGGCGTTCGAAGACGTTGGCGACGGTCACGTAGAGCAGGACCGCCGAGACGGCCGCGAAGCCGATGGTCCAGTTGCGCTGGCCCGCGCGCCGGGCAGCGATGGTCACCGCGATCGCCGCGGACGACATGAGGACCAGCACGCCGGTCGCGTAGGCGCCGCCCTGCGCGTCGACGTTGGCGTCGAAGATCCACGTGACCAGGAAGGCGATCAGGGTGAAGACGATCACCATCGGGCGTACCGCGCGGGCCCAGTGCGGGGCCATGCCGTAGCGGGGCAGGTAGCGCGGCATCAGGTTGAGCAGGCCGGCCATGGCCGAGGCGCCGGCGAACCAGAGGATGGCGATCGTGGAGACGTCGTACACCGTGCCGAACGCGCCGCCCAGGTACTGGTGCGCCAGGTAGGCGAGGGCGCGTCCGTTGGCCGGGCCGCCGGTCTTGAACTCGTTCTCCGGGATGAGCACCGTGGTGATGAAGCTGGTGGCGATCAGGAAGACGCTCATGATCAGGGCGGCTGCCGTGAGGAGCTTCTTCGTGTCGCGGATGCGGCCCTTGGGGTTCTCCTCGGTGTCGCCGGGGTCGCCTTGGACGTGCGGCATGACCGCGACGCCGGTCTCGAAGCCGGACAAGCCCAGGGCCAGCTTTGGGAAGACCAGCAAGGAGACGCCGATCATGGCGAAGACGTTGCCGTGCTGGGTGGTCAGGGCGCTGGTCCAGTCGGTGACGACGTGCCCGGCGGTGATCACGTGCCAGAAGCCGACGGCCACGACGACGGCGTTCAGACCGAGGTAGACCACCACCAGCGTGACCGCGACGCCGATGGCCTCCAGGAAGCCCTTGAGGAAGACCGCGCCGAGCAGGGCGACCAGGATGAGCGTGATCAGCATCTGCTGACCGTGCAGGGCGCTGGTCAGGTGGGGGTTCTCGATGAGGTGGGTGGAGGCGTCCGCGGCCGACAGGGTGATGGTGATCAGGAAGTCGGTGGCGGCGAAGCCCAGCAGGGTCAGGACGAAGAGTTTGCCCTGCCAGAAGGACAGCAGCCGCTCCAGCATCGCGATGGAACCCTCGCCGTGGGGACTCTCCTCCGCCACGCGACGGTAGACCGGAAGCGCGCCGGCCAGGGTGACGACGACGAGTACCAGGGTGGCGATCGGGGAGAGCAGGCCGGCCGCGAGGGCTGCGATGCCGGGCTGGTAGCCGAGGGTGGAGAAGTAGTCGACGCCGGTCAGGCACATCACCCGGTACCAGCGCTGGCCCTTGTGCGGGGGCTCGGGCTCGGCATGCGGCCCGGTGTGGCCGCCCTGCTTGCCCATGTCGGACAGGCCCTGCAGCATCCATGTCCGCAGGCGGCTTTGCGGCGGGTGTTCGGTGGCGACCATCGACGTGCTCTCCTGATGTGCGGCTCAGCGTGGGGTTCCGGCCATCACACGGACGGCGGCACCAGCGTAAGCAGAGAGTGACGTGTGGGCCCACGGGAGCGTGCTCCGGATGCGTCAAGATGGCGTTAAGAGCGACCGGGCGGCGCCCCGACAAGAGAGGGCCGCGCGGCCGCCGGGAGTGCGTGCGGGCTCAGCGGCTCGTGGCGATGGTCTGCCGGGCCGCGCGTATGCAGGTGTCGAGGATGCCGATCGCCGTGTCGACGTCGTCGTCCGTGTGATCCGCCATGGCCTGCATGCGGAAGCGGGCAGCGTCGGAGGCGACGGCCGGCTGCTCGACGAGGTGGGCGATGAGGCCGTCTCGGGCGATGAGGCCGGAAACGGTGCGGCCGGTGGGGGTGTCACCGATGAGGACCGGGACGACCGGGCAGACGACGTCGCCCATGACTTCCAGTCCGCGTGCCGTGAGTCCCTCGCGCAAGCGGGTGGCGACTGCCGTGACGGACTTACGGCGCCGGGCGCCCTCCGGGGAGGTCACGATGCCCAGCGCCGCCAGGGCGACCGCGCTCTGTACAGGGGTGATGGCGCTGGAGAAGGTCTGCGGGCCGCCGAACATGCGCACGTACTCCCGCGCTGACGCGGACGGCGTGGCCAGGAAGCCGCCGGTGGTGGCGAAGGTCTTGGAGAACGCGCCGACGAAGAAGTCGACTTGGCCGAGGATGCCGTGGACCTCTGGTTGGCCCCCACCATGCTCGCCCATGGCGCCGAAGTCGTGGGCGACGTCGACCATCAGCTGGGCGCCGAACTCACGGCAGATGCTCAGGAGTTCGGCGAGCTGCGGAGTATCGGAGTCCATCGAGAAGACACCCTCGGTGACGACGAGGACAGCGTTTTTGGTGTCGTTGGCCCGGATGCCGGCGAGGTGGCGGCGGACGGCGTCGTTGTCGATGTGGCGGAAGAACTCGACGGTGGCTCCGCCGGCGGTGGCGCCCTGGCGCAGGGAGTCGTGGGAGAGCTTGTCGAGGAGGATGTGGTCGCGGCGGTGCATCAGTGCGCGGATGGTGTCCGACCGCATCGTCGTACGCGTCAGCGCCCGCCCCGGCCACAGCTTCCTCGGCCGCATGATCGCCCTGTTCGTGGTCAGCGCAGGAGCCGCACTGACCAGCCTGTCCGCCCTGTTCCACCCGGCCGTCTTCAGTGGTGCGCGGACGTCGGCGCGGGAAGACGACGGGACGCCATGCGCTGGTGCCTGCCTTCGGGACACGCACCGGGCCGCCGCGAGCCGCATTCGGATTGGGGACTCCGGAGCCGGTGAGGCCGTTGACGCCCCGGCCTCGGCGGCGGACCACAGGAACCTATCCGCGTTCGATGGCCGAACAACCCTGTTCGGCGCGGAATTTGCGGCTTTCACACGGGTCCGGCGCGAGCGCCGTCAAGGGGCCGTCAAACCCGGCTGAGCAGTCATCAGGAACCCGTCAATGCCGGCTGCCCGTGGCCGAATCCGGTCGCACACTGATCGGCGACGGGGGGACGGGCGACCGTCCGTGGTGTGACGTTGGAGGGACCGTGACTCTCACGGCCGGCACAGCGCAGGGTCAGGGTCCTCGGACCGAGGGGGAGACACCGCCACGGCAAGAGGCGATCGCCCCGGCAGGCGGCAGCTCCGGGCCCCGCGGACCGGAGGGTTCGCGCGATCCCGGTCCGGGGCTGCGTCCCGCCCGGCAGACCGTGGCCGCGCGGGCCGCTCTGCGCCGCCGCTACTGGGCCACCGTGCCCGCGCGGCTGCGCCTTCTGCGTGCGGCCACGGTCCTGCTCGCCGCGGCCGTGGCGGTGCTGCTGACCGTCGCGGGCCTGGCGGCGAACGGCATCTGGGACAGCGTGGCCGGTCGGGACGCGCCGCGCACCACCAGCGCCGCCGACCTCGACCTCGCCCTGAACGACATGGACGCCCAGGCCGCCAACATCCTGCTGTCCAACGGCGACGCGGGGAAGGGCCGCCTGCAGACGCCGTACGGAAAGGCGGTCGGCTTCTACGGCGACGCGCGGCGCGAGATCGGGCACGACCTGCGCACCCTCGCCGTCGCCGCGCAGGGGGACAGGTCCGACGAGAAGACGGTCGAGAACCTCACCGACGACTTCGCCGAGTACCAGGAACTGATCGGACGCGCCCTGGAGAACGACGGGCGCACCGGCGGCAAGCCGTCGGCTCTCGTGGACTACCGCAGGGCCACCGACCTGCTGCAGAGCAGACTGCTGCCCGAGTCCCGAAGGCTGGTGTCCTCGAACGACAGCACCTTCGACGTGGAGTACACGGCGGCACGCTCCACCCTCTCCGGTCAACTCCTCGCCGTCGGCGCCCTCGGCCTCCTCCTGCTGGCCGCCTTGGGTGTCCTGCAGTGGTACCTGACCCGAAGCTTCCGGCGCATCCTGAACCCGCCCCTCCTCGCCGCCACCGCGTGCGTGCTGCTCGCAGTGATCCTCGGCGCCCAGATGCTGGCCTCCTCGGAGGCGAACCTGCGGGGCGCCCGGCGAGACGCGTTCGACTCGGTCGTCGCCCTCTCTCGGGCTCGGGCGATCGCGTACGACGCCAATGCCGACGAGAGCCGGTACCTCCTCGACCCGCAGCGCCGCGACCAGTATGCGCGCTCCTTCCTCGCCAAGTCGCAGCAGCTGTACGGCCTGAAGGGTGCGTCTCTTTCCTCGTACGACTCCGAACTCGCCACTACCTGGCAGGCGTACGAGTCCGATCACCACGACCTGCGGTTCACCGGTGAGTTCCGGCGGGAACTGGACAACGTCACCTTCCCCGGCGAGCGGGCCGCGGCCGAGAAGACGGTTGATGCGTACGCCGGCTACCAGCGCGACGACCGGAAGATACGGGCTCTGCTGGGCGCGGGGAAGGAGAAGCAGGCGGTCGCGTTCTGCATGGGGTGGGAGCCGGGCACCTCCAACGCGCATTTCGGGGCGTGGATGTTTGCCCTGGACAAGGTGACCGACATCAATCGGCAGCACTTCACGGCGTCCGTACAAGCCGGACGCTCGGACCTGAGTACCGAACTCCCGTGGGAATGCGGTCTGTTGCTGTTGGCCATCGCCCTCACCGCCCTCGGACTGCGGCCCAGGCTGGGCGAGTTCCGTTAGGCGTCCGCCAGCCGGGCCTCCTCCAGGTCGAGGGAGCGTTGCAGCCGGCGGCGGGTGGTGTCGCTGATGCGGTGGGTGTCGTACAGCCGCTGCAGTTCCACCGTCTCGACGGCGATCAGGTCTCGGCGCAGCTGGCGATAGACCAGGTCGGCGGACTCGGTCGCGACCGCGGTGCCGTTCTGCGCCGTCAGGCGCTCGCGGGCGTCGTCGAGACGGGCGTTCAGACCCCGGCGCAGCCGGTCGAGGACTATGTCCGGTACGGCCTCCAGCTCCGCGAGTTCCTCCAGTCGGGCCAGGCCGGCGTGGGCGAGGTGGGAGCGGGCCTCAACCTCTTCGCGCTCGGTGTGGGCGGGCTCCAGGGCGATGCCGGAGGCGCGGACGACCGGGGCGAGGGTGAAGCCCTGCACGACGAGGGTGACGACCACGACCGAGGTGGTCAGGACGAGGACGAGCGGCCGGTCGGCGAGCGCGGTGCCGTCCTGTGCGACCGCCGGGATGGACAGGGCGGCCGCCAGCGGCATCACGCCCCGGGTGCCTGCCCAGGTCAGCACGACCGGGATCCGCCAGTTCATCGGGCCGACCGCGCCCTTGCGCTGGACGACCGCCGACAGCGGGGCGATCCACAGCAGCCGTACGGCGATGAGAGTGCCCGCCACGGCGAGGGCGTACAGCGGCCAGGCCCGGTCGCCGTCGGCCAGGGCCCGCACCTCCGCGGGCAGCGCCAGGCCGATGAGGGAGAACACCACGCTCTCCAGCAGGAACACGACCGTGCCGTACACGGCGTGCAGCTGGAGGCGGATGCGGGCGTTGGTGAGGCGGTCGCCCCGGCCGCCGAGGACCACACCGGCGACCACGCACGAGGTCACGCCGGAGGTGTGCGCGGCCTCCGCCAGCAGGTAGGCGGCATACGGGGTGACCAGGGCGATCACCGTCTCCAGGACCGGGTCCTCGGTGCGTCGCCGGATCAGGGCGATCACGCCGGCCACCGCGGCGCCGATCAGCGTGCCGCCGCCCGCGAGCAGCAGGAACTGGCCGCCTGCCGCACCCCAGTCGGCGGCCGCGGAGGCCACGGCGATGCCGGCCGCCACCCGGACCAGCACCAGCGAGGTCGCGTCGTTGAACAGGCTCTCCGCCTGGACCAGGGTCTGCACCTTCGGCGGCAGCGAGAGGCGCCGCCCGAGCGCGGTGACCGCCACCGGGTCGGTGCTGGCCAGGACCGCGCCCAGCACGAACGCCATCTGCCAGGACAGCGGTGTCACCCACACCGCGACCGCGCTCACGGCGGCGGCCGAGGCGAGCACCAGCCCTATGGCGAGGATACCGACCGGCTTCCACACCGCGCGCAGCTCGCGCCAGGGCATCTCCTCTGCGGAGGCGTACAGCAGCGGCGGCAGCACGACCAGGCCGATGATCTCGGGGCTGATCTCGATCTGCGGGGTGCCCGGCAGCAGCGCCACCGCGAGACCGGCGAGGACCAGCAGAGAGGGCGCGGGAATGCGCCACCGGCGCGCAAAGGTGGCGACCACCGTGGCGAGGACCACGAGGGCGAGAACCGTACCGACACCGCGCATGCCGTCCCCCTGGGGCTAACGGAGAACCGCCGTGGCTCCCGGCCGACCAGACTTCCCGGCACACCAGCCCTCACCCTATCGGGCCAGGTCACGTCAAGACAGTGTCAAGGTCCCCGGGACCGGCGCCAAGGAAGCGCTAACAACCGCGCCGACCGGCCCGTGAAAGGGCTTCCTTGGGAGGAGGTACCCCTGGGGACCGGGGAGTTGATCCAGTGAGCGGAGCGCGTCGACGGCGATGAGTGACGTACGGCCCGGACGACTGAAGGTCTACCTCGGGGCTGCCCCGGGAGTGGGCAAGACCTATCGCATGCTCGACGAGGGGCGGCGCCGTGCCGCCCGCGGGGCGGACGTGGTGGTGGGGTTCGCGGAGTGCCATGGGCGCCCCCACACCGAGGCGATGCTCGACGGCCTGGAGAGCGTCCCCCGGGCGTCCTGCGCCTACCGCGGCGGACGGTTCGAGGAGATGGACCTGGCCGCGCTGCTCGCCCGGCGCCCGCAGGTGGCGATCGTCGACGAGTTCGCGCACACCAACGTCCCCGGCGAGAACCGCAACCCCAAACGCTGGCAGGACATCGAGGTCCTGCTCGACGCCGGTATCGACGTGATCACCGCGCTGAACATCCAGCACCTGGAGTCCCTCAACGACGTCGTCGAGAAGATCACCGGGGTGCCGCAGCACGAGACGGTGCCCGACGAGGTCGCCCGCCGTGCCCATCAGATCGAGCTGGTGGACATGCCGCCCGAGGGGCTGCGCCGTCGGATGGCGCACGGCAACATCTACGCGCCCGAGAAGGTCGACGCGGCCCTCGCCAACTACTTCCGGACCGGAAACCTCACCGCGCTGCGGCAGTTGGCGCTGCTGTGGGTGGCGGACCGGGTCGACGAGGCGCTGCAGGAATACCGCTCGCAGCACGGCATCGGCGGGGTGTGGGAGACCCGCGAGCGGGTCGTGGTGGCGCTGACCGGCGGCCCGGAGGGGGGCACGCTGATCCGGCGGGCGGCCAGGATCGCCGACCGGTCGGCGGGAGGGGATCTGCTCGCCGTGCACGTTGCCCGCAGCGACGGCCTCGCGGACGGTGTCTCGCACGCCTCGCTGGCCCGGCAGCGCAGGCTCGTCGAGGCCCTCGGGGGCAGCTACCACTCGGTGGTGGGCGACGACGTGGCCTCCACGCTGGTGGATTTCGCGCGTGCCGAGAACGCCACCCAGCTCGTCCTCGGCACCAGCCGCCGCGGCCGGCTGGCCCGGTTCCTGACCGGCCCGGGCACGGGGGAGACCGTCACCGAGCTGTCCGGCGACATCGACGTCCACCGGGTCACCCACGAGCGGGCCGGCCGCGGCACCCTCCTGCCGTCGCGGCGCCGGACTCTGTCCACGGCCCGGATGATCGCGGGCCCGGTGACCGGCCTGGTGCTGCCGGTGCTGCTTACGGTCGTCGCACAGCTGCGCGGAACGCTGAACCTGACCAGCGAGGCCCTGCTGTTCCTGCTCGCCGTGGTGGGCGTGGCCTGCATAGGCGGGGTCGCCTCGGCGGTGATCGCGTCGGTGACGGCATCCCTGCTGCTCAACTACTGGTTCATTCCGCCCATCGGTGCCTTCACGCTCGACGATCCGAACGCGCTGCTCGCCCTGGCGGTGTTCGCGGTGGTGGCCGCCATAGTGGCCGCCGTAGTGGACCGGTCCCTGCGCCTGTCGCGGCGCTCCGCCCGCGCGACGGCCGAGGCGGAGACGATGTCGTCCCTGGCCGGCAGCATCGTGCGGGGCGAAGCGACCATCCCGGCCCTGCTGGAGCGGACCCGCGAAACCTTCGGCATGGAGTCCGCGGACCTGGTGGACGAGCCGCCCGGGGAAGTGGGCGTGCCGGCCGTGCCCGTCGGCCCCGGTGCCTGGCTCGCACTGCGCGGCCGTACGCTGTCGTCGTCCGAGCGGCGGGTGCTGGCCGCGTTCGCCGCGCACGTCGGATCGGCGGTGGAGCAGGCCCGGCTCGCCGAGGCCGCCGCCGAGGTGGAGCCGGTCAAGGCCGCCGACCGGCTGCGTACGGCCCTGCTGCGGGCGGTCGGCCACGACCTGCGTACCCCGCTGGCCGCGGGGTGGGCCGCGGTCACTTCGCTGCGCAGCCGTGACGTCGAGTTCTCACCGGAGGACCGGGACGAACTCCTCGCCACCGCCGATGAGTCCATGGCCAAGCTCAACCGTCTCGTGGAGAACCTCCTCGACCTCAGCCGCCTGGAAGCGGGTGCCCTCACTCTGAACCTCCGGGCCACCTCCCTGGAGGAGGTCCTCCCGATGGCCCTCGCAGATGTCTCCGACGTGGACGTGGTGGACCTGGAGGAGATCCCGGCGGTGCTCGCCGATCCGCCGCTGCTGGAGCGGGTGATCGCCAACCTGGTCGGTAACGCTGCCCGCCACACCCCGTCGGGCAAGAAGGTGCTGGTGACCGCCAGCGCTCTGGCGGGCCGGGTGGAGCTGCGGGTCGTGGACCGAGGCCCGGGCCTGCCTGCCGACGGCCGCGACCATCTCTTCGAGCCCTTCCAACGGCTCGGTGACACCGACAACACCACCGGCCTCGGCCTCGGGTTGGCCCTCGCGCGCGGCCTGACCGAGGCCATGCACGGCACCCTCACTCCTGAGGACACCCCCGGCGGCGGCCTCACGATGGTCGTGTCGCTGCCGTTCGCGGCACAGACCCTGAGCGCTGTACCGGCCGAGCAGAACGCAGGAGGTGCGTGATGAGCACAATGACCGGCACCTGGAGGCTGCACCGTAGGGGAAGGGCCCGCGCACTCCGGACCTGGCCGCTGCGCGACCGGCTTGCCCTGGCGGCCGGTTTCGCCGCCCCCTTCCTGGTGGCCCTCGCGCTCGTCCCCTTCCGCACGAGTGTGTCGCACACCAACGCCGCTCTCATCCTCGTCGCGGTGGTCGTCGCGGTGGCCGCGCTGGGCAGCCGTACGGCGGGAGTGGTGGCCGCGCTGTCGGCGGCGGCCTGGTTCGCCCGCGGCGGAGCCGCATTTGACACAGCTTCCTCACGCGGCCGTACGAGACGTTCGACATCACCGCCTCCAGGGACATCGAGACGGCGGTCCTGCTACTGGTCGTCGGTCTGATCGTGTCCCAACCGGCGGCCCGCTCCCGCCGCCTGGAGGTGATCACAGTCACGGACGCGGCCTACCTCGCGCGCATCCACCGCGTCGCAACCCTCGACGCGGACACCGTGGTCGACGAGGTCCGCCGGGAACTCACCGAACTGCTCGGCCTGACCGCCTGCCGTCTCCAGTACGGCACCCTGGTTGGACAGCCGCCTCGGCTGCAGAACGACGGCAGCGTGACGGTGGGCAGGCGCTCCTGGGACGTGGACGCCGCGGGCTGGCCCGAGGGCGAGATCGAGCTGCGCGTCTATGGCAACGCCCGCTACCTCGGCCGCTTCATGCTCACCCCGGGTCCGGGTCCCATACCACCGCTCCAGACCCGTCTGGTCGCGGCGACCCTGGCCGACCAGACGGGGGCCGCCCTGGACACGTCGGGGCCGGCCGGCTGAGCCGACCCGGAACTCACTCCAAGCCGGAGGCTTTGAACACGGCGCGGGCGGTCTCCTGGTCCACACGCCGCGAGATGCGCCCCAAGGTGGTCGCGCCGCACAGCAGCGAGCCGTCGGCGGCGGCCTTCCGCGCGCCTTCGTCCAGGCGGAACCACAGCGGCGGATTGCGCACCAGGACCTCGGGGTCGATCTCGACGCGGCCACCCAGGGCATCTCGCAGAAGAAGGCGCGGCGAGATGGTGTCCAGATGCCGGACCGAGACCAGCAGGTCCGTCCGCACCCGGTACTCGCGAACCAGCCGCCGCGAGGCCAGCCAGTTCCCGCCCGCGGACACCCGAGCGGGATACAACACGACGAAGAGCAGCCCGGCGAGAGCCAGCCACAGTGCGACGCGCCACAGGGCGAGCCGACCCGAGCCCCAGTCGACCAGGAGCAGCAGAGCGAGCAGTACGCCGGCGCAGCGGACGGAGCTCCACAACTCCTGTGTCCACTCGCGGTCGTTCGTGGCCTCCCCGGCGCCGTCCGGATCGTCCGCGTGCGCGTCGAGTGGTCCTCCGCATGCGTCGTCACGGCGTCCCATGACACCGACGCTAGTGATCCGAGAACCGCGAGCCACGTGCCTTGATGCGGCTCTGACGGGAAACGGACGGTTCCTTATGCCTTGACCACCGGGTGCGTTGCCAGGTGGCGGCAGGGGAACGTCGTCCGTGGCACAGGCCGTCAAGATCCCGTCAAGTTCGGCCGCTTGGGCGCGAAGAAGCCGCATGGAACAGTCCGAGCGCGCGGGCAAGGGACAGAACCTGGGTGCAGCCGCGCACTCTCGATCCCTGGTGCGCGGCCGAAGCACGAAGGAGCGCGCACCCATGACTGTCCTGACCACTGAGCCGGGCGCCGTCCCCGCCGGCGAGGAGCGGCCGGATGCCGGCGAGCGCCATCGCCTGAGCGCCGTCACCGGACTCGCCGCCCTGTCGCTGGACGCGATGGCGTCGGTGGCGTACGGCCCCGAGGCGATCGTGCTGGTGCTGGCCGCCGCGGGTGCGCACGGGCTGGGCTTCACGATGCCGGTGACGCTGGCCATCGCGGGCCTGCTGGCGGTGCTCGTGGCCTCGTACCGGCAGGTGATCGCGGCCTTCCCGGACGGCGGCGGTTCCTACGCCGTGGCCCGCACCCACCTCGGCGCCCGGACCAGCCTGGTGGCGGCCGCTTCCCTGGTGCTCGACTACGTCCTGAACGTCGCGGTCGCCGTCACAGTCGGCGTGGCCGCCCTGACGTCCGCCTTCCCCGCCACCTACGACGACCGGCTGTGGCTGTGCCTGGCCGTGCTCGCCCTGATCACGGGCGTCAATCTGCGCGGGATCGTGGAGTCGGCGAAGGCGTTCATCGTGCCGACCGTCGTCTTCGTCGGCTCGATCTTCGTCCTCATCGTGGTCGGCCTGTTCCGTTCCCACCCGGTGAGCACGGCGACCGCGGCCGGGCATGCCTCGGTCCTCGCCGACAACGCCTCCGCTGTGGGCGCCTTGCTCCTGCTGAAAGCTTTCGCTTCCGGTTGTGCCGCGCTCACGGGCGTGGAGGCCATCGCCAACGCCGTGCCCTCCTTCCGCCGCCCGCGCGTCAAGCGGGCCCAGCGTGCGGAGGTCGCGCTCGGCGCCGTCCTCGGTCTGATGCTCATCGGCCTGTCGGTGCTGATCGGCCGCTTCCACCTCCAGCCCGTCGCGGGCGTCACCGTCCTCGCCCAGCTCGCGGACGCCTCGCTCGGCCACAACTGGGCCTTCTACGTCATCCAGTTCGCGACGATGATCCTGCTGGCGCTGTCGGCCAACACGTCCTTCGGTGGGCTGCCGGTGCTGCTGAAGCTTCTCGCCCGGGACAACTACGCGCCGCACGTGTTCGCCCTGAAGGCCGACCGGCAGGTCCACCGGCACGGCGTGCTGGCCCTTGCCGTGGTCTCGGCCGGACTTCTGGTGTTCTCCGGCGGCGACACCAACACCCTGGTGCCGCTGTTCGCGATCGGCGTCTTCGTCGGTTTCACGATCGCGCAGGTCGGCATGGTCCGGCACTGGCGATCGGAGCGCGGTCGGGGCTGGCGCGGCAAGGCGCTGCTCAACGGCTTCGGCGCGGTCCTGACGGGAGTGGCGACCGTCGTGGTGACGGCGTCCAAGTTCGAGGAGGGCGCGTGGCTGATCGTGATCGCTCTCCCGTTGCTCGTCGTCGCCTTCGAGGCCGTCCACCGTGCCTACGTCCGGATCGGCGAGCGTCTGGGCCTGGGCCGCATACCGGAGACCCCGCATCGCGAGAGGTCGCTGGTGATCGTCCCCGTGTCGTCGATCTCCCGCCTGACGTCGGAGGCCCTGACCGCGGCCGCCTCCCTCGGTGACGAGGTCCGGGCGGTCACCGTCTGCTACCCCGACCCCGAGGACCGGGCCCAGATGCACGCCCTGGAGCGCGCCTGGGGCGAATGGGACCCCGGAGTGTCGTTGGTCCGGCTGGCGTGCGAGCGGCGCAGCTTGGGCCGGCCCATCGCCGCGTATGTCCGCGAGACGGTCGCCACCGAGGCGGCCACCCGGGTCACCGTGCTCATCCCGGAGACGGAGCCCGAGCGGCTGTGGCAGCGGCTGCTGCAGAACCAGCGTGGCGCTGTTGTCGCGCACGCGGTCCGGCGGGAGACTGACGCGGTGATCTGCCGGCTGCGGTTCCGGCTGCTGTGAGCCGGGTCACCGGTGGTCACGACTGCCCACCTACCGGTACGGGCCCGGGCGTAAGAGTCCCGTCAAAGCCGTAAGGGTCGCCGTAAGAGAGCCGTCAACGGGTGGTCGGATCCGGCCAGCGAGGCGGTTTCCTCTAACCGTCCGCCTTTCATCGAACCTCACTCCAGGAGCTCGCGATGGCCGATCTGGCCTTCGTCGTCGCCACACTCGCGGTCTTCGCGCTGGTGGCTCTCGTCGCCAAGGGGGTGACGAAGCTGTGACCGCGGAGAACATCGTCGGCCTGGTCGTGGCCGTCGCCCTGCTGGGCTATCTCGTCCTCGCCCTGATCTTCCCGGAGAGGTTCTGAGCCACGACATGGGTCCCGTCCTCGCCGGCTTCCTCCAGCTGCTCGCCCTGACAGGCGCGCTGGCGCTCGCCTACGTCCCTCTCGGCAACTACATGGCCAAGGTCTACTCCTCCGGCACGCACTGGCGCGTCGAGAAGTGGATCTACAAGGGCATCGGTGCCAATCCCGATGCGGAGATGCGCTGGGCCGCGTACCTGCGCGGTGTGCTCGCCTTCTCCGCGGTCAGCGTGCTCTTCCTCTACCTGCTGCAGCGGCTGCAGGGCGTCCTGCCCGGCTCGCTGCACTTCTCCTCGGTCAACCCGGCGCAGTCGTTCAACACGGCCGCGTCCTTCGTGACCAACACCAACTGGCAGTCGTACTACGGCGAGCAGACCATGGGCCACGTCGTGCAGACCGCCGGGCTGGCCGTGCAGAACTTCGTCTCCGCGGCCGTCGGTATCGCGGTGGCGGTGGCGCTCGTGCGGGGCTTCGCGCGTTCGCGCACCGGTGAGCTGGGCAACTTCTGGTCCGACCTGGTGCGCGGCACCATCCGGATCCTGGTGCCCGGCGCCTTCATCGCGGCGATCGTCCTGGTCGCGTGCGGTGCGATCCAGAACTTCTCCGGTATCCACGAGGTCGGCCAGTTCATGGGCGGGCACCAGCAGTGGAACGGCGGGGCGGTCGCCTCGCAGGAGGCCATCAAGGAGTTCGGTACGAACGGTGGCGGCTACTTCAACGCCAACTCGGCCCATCCGTTCGAGAACCCCACCCCGTTCACGAACCTCTTCGAGATCTTCCTGCTGCTGGTGATCCCGTTCGCGCTGACCCGGACGTTCGGCGT
The DNA here is from genome assembly GCF_040682555.1 of Streptomyces sp. NPDC051172. Classification (NCBI taxonomy): domain Bacteria; kingdom Bacillati; phylum Actinomycetota; class Actinomycetes; order Kitasatosporales; family Streptomycetaceae; genus Streptomyces; species Streptomyces sp. NPDC051172. Next base: position 7,946 of record NZ_JBFBBE010000103.1, on the reverse strand, counting down.
GCTGGTCGGGAGCGTGCGGCAGGGTTATGCGATCCTCGCCACGATGGGCACCATCTGGCTCGGTTTCACGGTCCTGATGATGTGGACCGAGTTCGCCCACCACGGTCCGGCGTTGCAGATCGCGGGCGGGGCGATGGAGGGCAAGGAGACCCGGTTCGGTGTCGGCTCCTCGTCGATCTTCGCGGTGTCCACGACACTGACGTCGACCGGTGCGGTGGACTCCTTCCACTCCTCCTTCACGGGCCTCGGCGGTGGCATCGCCATGCTCGGCATGATGCTGGGGGAGATCGCGCCCGGTGGTACCGGTTCCGGCCTCTACGGCATGCTGATCATGGCGGTCATCGCGGTGTTCATCGCCGGTCTGATGGTCGGCCGTACGCCGGAGTACCTGGGCAAGAAGATCGGTTCGCGCGAGATCAAGCTGGCGGCCTGCTACATCCTGATCACTCCGGCGCTGGTGCTGATCTTCACTGCGGCCTCCATGGCTCTGCCGACGCCGCCGCACTCGATGCTCAACTCCGGTGCGCACGGCTTCTCCGAGGTTCTGTACGCCTTCACCTCGGCGTCGAACAACAACGGTTCAGCGTTCGCGGGTCTGAACGCGAACACCGACTGGTTCAACACGATGACCGGTCTGGCGATGATCCTCGGCCGCTTCCTGCCGATGGTGTTCGTGCTGGCGCTGGCCGGCTCGCTCGGCGAGCAGAAGCCGGTGCCGGTGACCGCGGGCACTCTGCGCACGGAGAAGCCGCTGTTCACCGGGCTGCTGGTGGGCGCGATCCTGATCATCACCGGTCTGACGTACTTCCCGGCCCTTGCGCTGGGTCCGCTGGCCGAGGGGCTGGCGTCATGAGCACCCGTACAGAGAAGTCAGAGGACTCGATGTCCACAGCTACCCCGACCCGGGCGCCGCACAGCGATGTACCCACCGGGCACAAGCCCGCCGAAGGACGTGTCGGCGCGGGTCTCTTCGACCCCAAGCAGCTTCTGAAGTCGCTGCCGGACGCGATCCGCAAGCTCGATCCGCGGGTGATGGTCAAGTCCCCCGTGATGTTCGTGGTCCTTGTCGGCTCCGTGCTGACCACCGTCTTCTCCTTCAAGGATCCGGGCGACTGGTTCGGCTGGGCGATCAGCGCCTGGCTGTGGCTGACCGTGATCTTCGCCAACCTCGCGGAGGCGGTTGCCGAGGGCCGTGGCAAGGCGCAGGCGGAGACCCTGCGCAAGGCCAAGACCGACACCGTGGCACGGCGGTTGCTCGCGGACGGCAAGACCGAGGAGCAGGTGCCCGGCACCGAGCTGACCATCGGTGACCTGGTGGTCTGCGAGGCCGGGGACATCATTCCCGGTGACGGTGACGTCGTCGAGGGCGTCGCCTCGGTCGACGAGTCGGCGATCACCGGCGAGTCGGCGCCCGTCATCCGTGAGTCCGGCGGCGACCGGTCGGCCGTGACGGGCGGGACGAAGGTGCTGTCCGACCGGATCGTCATCAAGATCACGACGAAGCCGGGCGAGACCTTCATCGACCGGATGATCAACCTCGTCGAGGGCGCGGCCCGGCAGAAGACACCCAACGAGATCGCGCTGAACATCCTGCTGGCCTCGCTGACCATCGTCTTCCTTCTCGCGGTGGCCACGCTGCCGCCCTTCGCGAACTACGCGGGCACGCATCTGACGATGGTCGTGCTGGTGGCGCTGCTGGTGTGCCTGATCCCGACCACGATCGGCGCGTTGCTGTCCGCGATCGGCATCGCGGGCATGGACCGTCTGGTGCAGCGCAACGTCCTGGCCATGTCCGGGCGGGCGGTCGAGGCGGCGGGTGATGTGTCGACCCTGCTGCTGGACAAGACGGGCACCATCACGCTCGGCAACCGTCAGGCGTCCGAGTTCGTGCCGGTGCGCGGAGTCACCGAGGCCGAGGTCGCGGACGCCGCCCAGTTGTCGTCGCTGGCCGACGAGACGCCCGAGGGCCGCTCCATCGTCGTACTGGCGAAGGAGAAGTACGGGCTGCGGGAGCGCCACCAGGGCGAGCTGACCGGCGCCGAGTGGATCGCCTTCACCGCCCAGACCCGTATGTCGGGCGTCGATGTCGACGGGCGCAGGATCCGCAAGGGCGCGGCCGGTTCGGTCATCGCCTGGGTCCAGGAACAGGGCGGCACCGTCGCCGAGGACGCGGACACGCTCTCCAACCGCATCTCCGAGGCGGGCGGTACGCCGCTGCTGGTCGCGGTCGAGAACGACCGGGGTGCCCGGGTTCTGGGTGTCATCCATCTCAAGGACGTCGTCAAGGAGGGCATGCGGGAGCGGTTCGACGAGCTGCGGCGGATGGGCATCAAGACCGTCATGATCACGGGCGACAACCCGCTGACGGCCAAGGCGATCGCCGAGGAGGCGGGCGTCGACGACTTCCTCGCGGAGGCCACTCCCGAGGACAAGATGGCGCTCATCAAGCGGGAGCAGGCGGGCGGCAAGCTCGTCGCGATGACCGGTGACGGCACCAACGACGCCCCCGCCCTCGCCCAGGCGGACGTCGGGGTGGCGATGAACACCGGTACGTCGGCCGCCAAGGAGGCCGGCAACATGGTCGACCTCGACTCCAACCCGACCAAGCTGATCGAGATCGTCGAGATCGGCAAGCAACTCCTCATCACCCGAGGGGCGCTGACGACCTTCTCCATCGCCAACGACGTCGCGAAGTACTTCGCGATCATCCCGGCACTGTTCGCGGCCGTCTACCCGGGCCTGGACAAACTCAACATCATGGGCCTGTCCTCCCCGGACTCCGCGATCCTCTCGGCGGTCATCTTCAACGCGCTGATCATCATCGCGCTGGTGCCGCTCTCCCTCAAGGGCGTGCAGTACCGGCCGGTCAGCGCCGACAAGATGCTGCGCCGCAACCTGACGATCTACGGCATCGGCGGGCTGATCGCCCCGTTCATCGGCATCAAGCTCATCGACCTCCTCATCTCTCTGATCCCCGGAATCGGTTGATCGCCATGAACAACTCCGTTACGAACACGGCCCGGTTGCTCGGGGCGGGCCTGCGCGCCCTCCTCGTGCTGACCCTGGTGACCGGCGTCATCTACCCGCTGGTCGTCACCGGCGTCGCCCAGGCGCTGTTCCACAACAAGGCGAACGGCTCGGAGATCACGGCGGACGGCAAGGTCGTCGGCTCGTCCCTGACCGGGCAGTCGTACAACCTGCCGCTGAGGAAGGGCCAGCAGACCCCGGCCCCGGACCTGAAGTGGTTCCAGGGCCGCCCGGCCAACGGCCTCGGCGCCAACAGCGTCAACACCCGGTACAAGCTGATCCTGTCCGGTGCCACGAACCTCTCCGCCGACAACAAGACCCTGATCCAGCAGGTCAAGGACGCCAAGGCGGCCGTCATCAAGGACAACTCGGTGCCCGGCTGCACGGTCAGGGCGTCCGAGGTCCCCGCCGACGCGGTCACGTCCTCCGGCTCCGGCCTGGACCCGGACATCTCCCCGGCCTACGCCCAGCTCCAGGTCCACCGGATCGCCGAGAAGAACAACCTGTCGATCGCCCAGGTCGACAAGCTGGTCAAGGACCACACCCAGGGCCGCACCCTCGGCTTCATGGGCGAACCCCGGGTGAACGTCCTCGAACTCAACATCGCCCTCAAGGACCTCGTGGCGAAGAGCTGATGGGATTACGCGAGATGCGTGGGAGTTGGCGGCAGGTAGTCATCCTGGATCCGTCAACTCCCGCCCTCATGACGTCGGTTGCCTCGCGTCCGGGGCCGCCCGGCCCGACGCACGACAGGAAGGGCACGCACCCATGACCAGGGTGTTGGTGGTGGAGGACGACCCGCAGCTCGTGCGGGCCCTCGTGATCAACCTGCAGGCACGCAAGTACGGCGTCGACGCCGCGCCCGACGGGGCCACGGCCCTGCGGCTGGCCGCCGCCCGCCAGCCCGACGTGGTGATGCTCGATCTCGGCCTGCCCGACATGGACGGTATAGACGTCATCAAGGCGCTGCGCGGCTGGACCCGGGTGCCGGTTCTGGTCCTGTCCGCGCGGGAGGGGTCCGACGAGAAGGTCGCCGCGCTCGACGCCGGCGCGGACGACTACATCACCAAGCCGTTCAACATGAACGAGCTCCTCGCGCGGCTGCGGGCCGCCGTCCGCCGCACCGAGGACACTCCGCTCGTCCCGGAGACGACGCTGGTCGAGACCGGGGACTTCAGCATCGACCTGTTCGCCAAGAAGGTCGTACGGGGTGGACGGGACGTACGGCTGACCCCGACCGAATGGCACCTGCTGGAGATCCTGGTGACCAACCCGGGACGGCTGATCACGCAGAAGCACCTCCTGCAGGAGGTCTGGGGCGTCTCCCAGAGCAACAAGACCAACTACCTGCGCGTCTACATGGCCCAGCTCCGCCGCAAACTGGAAACGGACCCTGCGCACCCCCGCTATCTGATCACCGAGCCCGGCATGGGCTACCGCTTCGAAGGATGACATGGCACGCGGAAAGCTCCGGATCTACCTCGGCGCGGCACCCGGCGTCGGCAAGACCTACGCCATGCTCTCCGAGGCGCACCGCAGGATCGAGCGCGGCACCGACTGCGTGGTCGCGTTCGTGGAACACCACCGCCGGCCGCGCACCGAGGTGATGCTGCATGGCCTGGAACAGATATCGCGCAAGGAGATCGAGTACCGGGGCAGCACCTTCACCGAGATGGATGTGGACGCCGTGCTGAGGCGCGCTCCCGCCGTCGCCCTCGTCGACGAACTCGCCCACACCAACATCCCCGGCTCCCGCAACACCAAGCGCTGGCAGGACGTCGAGGAACTCCTCGCGGCCGGCATCGACGTAGTCTCCACCGTCAACATCCAGCACCTGGAGTCCCTCGGCGACGTCGTGGAGTCCATCACCGGGGTGCGGCAGCGGGAGACCGTCCCGGACGAGGTGGTCCGCCGCGCCGACCAGATCGAGCTGGTCGACATGTCCCCGCAGGCCCTGCGCCGCCGTATGGCGCACGGCAACATCTACAAGCCGGACAAGGTCGACGCCGCCCTGTCCAACTACTTCCGGCCCGGAAACCTCACGGCCCTGCGCGAGTTGGCGCTGCTGTGGGTGGCCGACCGCGTCGACGCATACCTGACCGAGTACCGCAGCGCACACCAGGTCTCGACCATCTGGGGCTCGCGCGAGCGGATCGTGGTCGGCCTGACCGGCGGCCCCGAGGGAAGCACCCTCATCCGCCGGGCGGCGCGGCTCGCGGAGAAGGGTGCAGGCGGCGAGGTGCTGGCCGTCTACATCTCCCGCAGCGACGGCCTCACCCCCGCCTCACCGAAGGAACTCGCCGTCCAGCGCACGCTCGTGGAGGACCTCGGCGGCACCTTCCACCAGGTCGTCGGCGACGACATCCCCGTGGCTCTGCTGGACTTCTCCCGCGGGGTGAACGCCACCCAGATCGTCCTCGGCGTCTCCCGCCGCAGAAGCTGGCAGTACGCCTTCGGACCGGGCGTCGGCGCCACGGTCGCCCGTGAGTCCGGTCCCGACCTCGACGTCCACCTCATCACCCACGACGAGGCAGGCAAGGGACGCGGACTGCCGGTGGCACGCGGAGCACGCCTCGGACGGGCCCGCGTCATCTGGGGCTGGCTCGTCGGCGTGCTCGGCCCCGCCATCCTCACCTGGCTTCTCACCAGCGCCACCCCGAACGTCGGCCTCGCCAACGACATGCTGCTGTTCCTCACCCTGACGGTCGCGGCGGCCCTGCTCGGCGGGCTGCTGCCCGCGCTGGCTTCGGCGGTGGTGGGTTCCCTGCTGCTCAACTGGTACTTCACACCGCCCGTCCACACCCTGACGATCGCCGACCCGAAGAACATCGTCGCCATCGCCATCTTCGTGGGGGTCGCCGTGTCCGTGGCTTCGGTGGTGGACCTGGCCGCCCGCCGGACCCACCAGGCGGCAAGACTGCGCGCCGAATCCGAGATCCTGTCCCTCCTCGCGGGAAACGTGCTGCGCGGCGAGACCAGCCTGGAGGAGCTGCTGGAGCGGGTCCGCGAGACCTTCGGCATGGATTCGGCAGCGCTGCTGGAGCGGGCCGGCGAAACGGATCCGTGGACCTGCGCGGGCAGCGTGGGGCCCCGGCCCTGCCAGGACCCCGACGACGCGGACGTCGACGTGCCGGTCGGCGACCACATGTCCCTGGCGCTGTCGGGACGGGTGCTGCCGGCCGCCGACCGCCGGGTGCTCGCCGCGTTCGCCGCCCAGGCAGCCGTCGTACTGGACCGCCAGCGCCTGCAGCGGGAAGCCGACCGGGCCAAGGAGTTGGCCGAGGGCAACCGCATCCGCACCGCGCTGCTCGCCGCCGTCAGCCACGACCTGCGCACTCCCTTGGCGGGGATAAAGGCGGCGGTCACCTCGCTGCGCTCCGACGACGTCGAATGGTCCGAGGAAGACCGCGCGGAACTGCTCGCGGCCATAGAGGAGGGTGCGGACCGCCTCGACCACCTGGTGGGCAACCTCCTCGACATGTCCCGGCTCCAGACCGGCACCGTCGCCCCGATCATCCGCGAGACCGACCTCGACGAGGTCGTCCCCATGGCGCTCGGTGGCGTGCCCGAGGACAGCGTGGAGCTGGAGATCCCAGAGACGCTGCCCATGGTGTACGTGGACCGGGGGCTGCTGGAGCGGGCTGTCGCCAACGTCGTCGAGAACGCGGTCAAGTACAGCCCGCCGCAGGAGAAGGTCCTCGTGGCGGCGAGCGCCATCGCGGAACGGGTCGAGGTGCGAGTGGTCGACCGCGGGCCGGGCGTACCCGACGAAGCGAAGGGCCGTATCTTCGAGCCCTTCCAGCGCTACGGCGACTCCCCGCGCGGCGCCGGAGTGGGATTGGGTCTGGCGGTGGCCCGTGGCTTCGTCGAGGCCCTGGGCGGCACCCTCAGCGCCGAGGACACACCTGGCGGCGGCCTCACCATGGTGCTCAGCGTGCCGACGGCACCGCAGCGCCGGGCCGAGCAGCCGGACCTGCCGGCTGCGGCCACCTCGTAACCGGAGCAGCCGGGCCGTTCAGCCACGGCCGCCCTCTGACGGGAGGGGCCCCGAGGCCCTCAGACTTCGGGCGGCACGGTCTCGAATTCCTTCTCCATGTCCGCGGTGTCCAGCCGCAGCCGCCAGGTGTTCCGGCGGTGCGCGGCGGCCAGCGCGGCCTCCAACGGCGAGGGCGGCACCGCGAGGACGGGACAAGCGGCGTGCGCAAGGCAGTAGCGGCTGACCGACGGCCGCAGCGCGCGTCGCAGTGGGCCGCGCCGCCCGGCGCCGACGACGAGGAGATCATCCTCGTGGTCGGCGATCTCGACCAGTGCCCGACCCGGGGTGCCACGGGCGATGAGGGCCTGCCCCAAAAGCCCCGTGACGTTGCTGCCGAAGACGTCACGCAGCGCCGCCACCAGCCTCTCCCGCGCCAGCCGTTCCCACGCCGGGACGAGATAGGACGCGGCCGGCGAGCGCCGCGCCGCGAGCTCCCCGCCGGGCGGCTCCCAGGCCAGCACCGGCCACAACTCGGCACCCCTGCTCCGCGCCTCGCCCGCGGCCCGGCACAGGGCCGTCAGGCTGCCCGGCGAACCGCTCACTCCGACCAGGACTCGAGCGGCTGAGGGCGCGTCGGACTCGGACATCACTTCACCGTTCTGCACATGCCGACGGACGGTCCCGCGTCGGCGAACCTCATGGAAACCACGTCCATCTCACCTCCGCTCCGAGGCTTTCGAACAGCCCGCGAGCCAGTTCTTGGCGGCATTCTGACGGCACCCTCAGCGCCCGATCGTCGCTGGTGTCAGCGCCACGTCAGTGTTCACCCGGTGCACGTCAACGTTGCGTCATGAGCCAAGGCCGGGAAGTTAAGGCTGGCTGGGGCGCTGTCCAGGCGCGGGTGGGCGTGCTGGCCCTGCGGTGAATGACGAACGGGACCGCT
>NZ_JBFBBE010000102.1:0-33838 GCF_040682555.1 Streptomyces sp. NPDC051172 | reverse complement strand
CGAAGGTCAGCTGATCGACGGTCGTATTGGCGTCCATGTTGACGTTGAGGGCGTGCTGACGGATGCCGAGACGGACCTCGGGGCCCCAACGGGCGCCCTCGCAGGCCTGACCTGGGCGACCTACAGCGTGGCTCTCGGCTACTACGGCGGCCAGTGGCTGGGCACCACCTGGGTGGCCACGGCCGTCTCGGTCCTGGCACTGTTCGGGGCAGGGGCAGGAGCGGCGTACGTGATGCGCCGCCCGGCGAAGGCGTCGTAGGCCTGAGGGCCGGAAGGGCCCTGAGCCGGGCGGGCGAAATCCGCGCCGGGTTCGGGCAGCGCCCCCTCAGGGGCGCGGGACTGTGTCGATGTGCGGCTCCACCGCGCGGGGGCGACCAGCCACAACGCAGCCGCAGACGACTGGCAACCGACAACCCTTCGCACCCCGCGGCGGAGCCGCAGAGCACGCTAGGCGGACGCCTTCTGCCCCCGCACCTCAAGCCCGGCCAACAACTCGGCCGTAGCAGCGGCGATCGCGTCGACAGCCTGCTCGAAAACCTCCCGATTGTGGACGGCCGGCGCCCGAAAGCCGGACACCTTCCGCACGAACTGCAGGGCCGCAGCCCTGATCTCTTCCTCCGTCGCCTCTTCGGGCAACGCGGGCGGGCGAAGTGTCTTGATGCTCCGGCACATGAGACCAGTCTCACGCACTTCCACCGCGCCTGGAATGATCCGTTGCGAGGCGGCCACCGTTCCGGGGCCGACCGACGAAGGGAACAACAGAATCATGGCGAACGAACTCAGTGTTGCCGTCCTCGGCCCCGGCGGCATCGGCGGCCTGCTCGCCGGGCTGCTGTCCCGCGCCGGCCACCGTGTGATCTGCCTGGCCGGCGAGGCCACCACCGCGACGCTGCGCACGGACGGGATCCGCATCCGCAGCGGCCTGTTCGGCGACTTCACGGCCCGCGTGGACGCGGACACCGCCCTGCGGGAACCGGTCGACGCCTGCCTGGTCGCCGTCAAGCACACCTCCCTGGACGCCGCCCTCGACCGCGTCCCGCCCACGGCCCTCGGCGACGCCCTCCTCGTACCGTTCCTGAACGGCGTCGAACACCCGGCGACCCTGCGCGCCCGCTACCGCCCCGACCTGATCGCCCCCGCGGTCATCCGCGTCGAGTCGACCCGGGTCGCGGCGGGAGTGATCGAGCACGGCAGCCCCTTCGCCGAGATCGACCTGACCGGCCAGGGAGTGGACCGCGACCGGCTGGACTCCCTCGCCGAAGCTCTCGACACCGCCGGTCCGGCAACCCGCGTACTCGACGACGAGACGGCCGCCCTGTGGGCGAAGATGTCGTTCCTGGCGCCGTTCGCCCTCCTCACCACCAGGTACGGCCTCACGCTCGGCGATGTACGCACCCGGCACCGCGACGAGCTGACGGCCCTGGTGGCGGAGACGGCCGCCGTCAGCCGCGCGAGCGGAGGCCCGGCGGATCCGGCCCAGGCACTGGTCCGCTACGACGCCTTCCCGCCCCGGACCAAGTCCTCGATGCAGCGCGACGCCGAAGCGGGACGCCCGCTCGAACTGGACGCGATCGGCGGGGCGTTGCTGCGCGCGGCCGAGCGGCACGGGGTGAGCGTGCCGGTGACCGCGCGGGTGGTACGGGAGCTGGCGGACACCGGCCACTGACGCCGGAGCAGCAAGGCCCGAGCAGGTCCCGTCACACCGCCTGCCGTATGGAATGGCGTGGGGACTCCAGATCCACCCGCCAGTCGTGGGACGTGATCCAGTGCCCCTTCGGATACTCGATGTCGACGGGCCCGAGCAGGGTGAACCCGGCCCGTCGACAGACGGAGTTCGACGGGCCGTTGTCCTCCTTCGGGAAGGCGTGCAGATACCGGTGCTCACCGGCATCCCGCGCAGCCTCGGCAACGGCCCGCGCCGCCCGTACGGCCAGCCCCCGACCCTGGAACTCGGGCAGCACCCCCCAGCCCGCCTCCCACACCGTGCCGCCCCGCCACTCCCGGGCCCAGAACCCGACCGAGCCCACGCTCTCCCCACTGCCCGCCAGCACGACCCGGTACATCCGACCGGACTCCGGATCCAGGTACCGCCGATGCCGGTCGGCGAGCTTCTCCTCACTCTCGGGCCCGCCCAAGTGCACCGTCATCTCGGGGCTGTTGGTCCGCTGCAGCAGCCAGAAGTCACCCTCGCCCCAGGGTTCCAGCCGCACCTTCTCCACGCCCGCGAAGTCCATGCCGCCCACCATAGGAGCCGGGTCTGACAACGCCGGGGCTGCGCACATGAACCCCGGAAGGAACTCGCATCCCAAATTCGAACAGGCGTAGCATTGGGTCGTGGCTACGACCTACGACTTTCCGAGTGACCTCCTCGCCGGTCAGGAGGAGCTGCATCAGGTCCGTTCGGAGCTGTCGGCCCTGCTCAAGCGGCTGCCCTGGTCGGTCGAGCCCCTGGACGGCTTCAGCGACACGGGCGGCTGGCGCAAGGTGGAGCGCCCCGCCTCCCCCGGCTGGACGGCGGACGAACAGGCCGAGGTGGAGAAGCTCCGCCGACGCGAACACGAGCTCGCCGTGTTCGTCAGCACCCACCGCTTCTGGTCGGAGGTCGCCACCGAACAGCGAGTGGACGCCCGCACCAGGCTGAAGCACGCCCACGAGGCATGAACGGCATGACCCGAGAAGACCCCGGCCGTGATCGGCCGGGGTCTTCTCCTCTGGAGCACCCACGACGACCTTCGCCACGCGGGAAGCTCAAGGCAGTTGAGGTCGCTCGCCACGAGAGGCATACCCCCTAGGCCACACGGCACCGATACGCGGGTGTTGATCACGATCAGGTGAAGATCGCCAATTTGAGGCAACCACACGGATCCTTCACCAGTCACACACGCGCAAGCCACAAGCACGCCCCAGGGGGGAACATGAGCAACCAATACCCGCAGCAGCCCGGCTGGAACGGCCCGCAGCAGCCTGGGCAGCCTCAGCCGTGGGGCGGCGGCCCGCAGCAGGGATGGGGCGCGCCTCCGCAGCCGCCGAAGAAGGCCGGCGCCGGGAAGATCATCGGGTTCGGGTGCCTCGGATTCGTCGCCGTGCTCGTGCTGATCGGCATCATCGGTGCCGTGGCAGGAGGCGGCAGCGACTCGAAGTCCAACAAGGCCGACGGCTCCGACAACGTCAAGGCCACCGCCGACGCGCCCAAGAGTCAGAAGCCGGCCGCCGACAAGAGCAAGAGCGAGGAGGCGAAGAAGACCGACACCAAGCCTGCGCCGAAGGTCGTCACCTTCAAGGTGTGGGGAACCGCCCCCGCCGGTGCCCTCGGTCCGCTCGACATCACGTACGGCTCGGACTCCGACACCCGCGAGGGAAGCTTCAAGAACGGCAAGTTCGAGGCCACCCTGCCCCTGAACAAGAACGCGATGTACTACACCGTCAACGCGCAGCTTCAGGGCTCCGGGGACATCAACTGCTCGGTCACGGTCGACGGCCACACCAAAAAGGGCCACGCGGCCGGTGGCTACAACATCTGCGACGCCCAGCTGAGCTCCGGCCTGCTCGGCGGCTGGAACTGACCGGCAGCACCATGCGCCCCACCACCGCTTGATCACAGGAAAGGCCTCCCGGTGATCACACCGGGAGGCCTCTGACCTGCTGTTCAAATCCGGTGGGCGCGGACGGTTTCGAACCGCCGACATCCTGCTTGTAAGGCAGGCGCTCTACCGCTGAGCTACGCACCCTGGACAGGTCGACAGCCTACATTGTCCCGGGCGCTGTCCTGCAATCCGTATCACGGGCGGGCAGGACTGCAGCCATTACTCCTGGAGACCGAGCGGAAGCACGTCCTGTTCCCAGGACGCATGCTCGGCCGCGTGCCCCGAGCGGTGTTGGGCACGCTGGTCACCCACATTCACTCCGCGTCCAGACGGCACGAATCGTGTCCGTCGTCCGGGAAGGCGGGGGCGGGGTCCCTCACGCCCCTGGGTGCCCGGTCCGGCCTGGACGGTCCGATGCCCGTACCCATCGCTCTGGTGGGTACGGGGCGGTGCCGTCCGTCGCCGGATCGAGTGCCCGAGGGCGCGCCGTCCGATCGCCACGGCTGCCGCGTCGTGGCGAGTGGTCTTACGGATCTTCGTGGTGAGGGGTTTCTGCCAGTGCTGGGCGCCCCAGCGACTGGTGTACGCCGGGTCCACGGCGACGATCGCGACATTCTGCTCGGCGGCCATCGAGACGAGTCTGGCCCTGAGCCTGGCGGTCGGGAAGCGGGAGATGAGTCGGCGGAAACGCTTGCTTCCACCGTGGGCCTCCCGTGTGCTGCCCTCGCTGAAGTCGAGGTCTTCGATCGCGATCGCAGCCGCCCCGGTCCTCCGAGTGTGGTGGAGCAGCCGGGTCAATGGGTGTCTGATCTGGGCGTCCCGGTGCTGTCCGCTGCCCGACAGGTCGTAGAAGAACCGCAGGGGCTGGCCGACCGGGTTGCCGTGCACGTCGAGGCGTCAGGCGGCGAGGTGATCGTCGTTCATGTCGACTGCGACAACGCCGCGTGCCAAGGCTCCGTCAAGCGGCAGGACAGGTACGGGCGCGCGCTGCCAGGAGGCGGTCACGTACCAGCGGTCGCGAAGGACGCCGTGGTTGATGCGATAGGCCACCGCCCGGTTCGCCGCAATCCGGTCCCGCCATTCGCCCGCCCTGTGACTGAATGTCACATCCGCATTCAGCACGTACCGGCCGTGCGGTGCATTGGCCAGGTGGGCGAGAACAGCCGGTAGCTTGATCGAGAGCTGTCCGGTGTCAGTGACACGGATGGTTTCGTTGCCCCAGCGTTTGCCGGACTCTCCGTCTGCAGCCAGGAACATGCGTGCGGCATCCCAGCGTTCCCGCCACGCCTGCGCGCTGAGCCCGGACTCGTCCAGATGATGCCGCAGGTGTGCGAGTTCCTTGCCGCCGCGGACCACACGCACCCGCCCTGTTGACCAGTCCGCCTCCCGGACTACCAGCCGGTCGCGAAGCAGTTGAAGGCGTCGCGACTTGGCATGCCATTCCGATCGTGTGGCATAGCCACGCAACAACCCGGCTCGCTTGTCGGCCTTGGCACCCAGCGGCCGAGCCAGCCTGGCCTCGATCCGAGTGATCTGCCCCCGCAGCCACGCCATCTCGGCAGCCTGTCCACGCCTGGCCAGCGCCCACTGGTCATGCGTCGCCTTCGTGACACTTCCCGCCCACCGAGCCGACGAGAGCCCCGACAGCTCCCGCTTCCGCGCCGCCCAAGAGGAAGCATCGCGGCCGGCCCCCTCCCGGGACCGCACCGCGAGATCCTTCGACGCCAGAGAGCCGAGGAACACGCCCACTGCGGTCAGCACTGCCGCCTCTGCCGACGACACCCGGAGCCGCGAGCGGATCGTCACGCCGGCAGGACCGGGCACCACGAAGGGCGGCAACAACCCACGCAGCCCGGCCATGGCACCCCTTCGACGCTGAAGATCGGTTCATCATATGCAACGACGACCATCCGAAAAGGTCACTCATTCGATGCACGCACGCGTGTCCTTCAAGCCCATACGGGGGCTACCCCCACCCCAGATCCGGGAGCCGCCCGGATCCCCCCGCCGCCCTCCACTCCGTACGGTCGAAGCACTTCAGCATCCGTTCAGGGGGAGAATCGTCATGGCCCGCGTCCGCACCCGTCCCGTTGTCGTCCGTGCCGGTCTTGCTGCCGGGGTCGTAGGGGTTCTTGTGGGCGGTGTTACCGCCTGCGGGGCTTCCGCGGGGGACGACAAGGAGCCCGATCATCGGGCGTTCGCGTTGGCGGGGCGCACCCTCACCGTGGATTCCGACGACTCGGCGCTGGAGATCGTCGCCGCGGAGGGGAATCCGGCGGGGAAGGTCGAGGTCACCCGGTGGTTCCAGGGGACCGTCGCCCTCGGGAAGGGCCCGAAGGTGAGCTGGAAGATGGAGGGCGACCGGCTGACGCTGCGGATGAAGTGCTCCGGTGTCGTCGCCGACTGTTCGGCCAGGCATCGGATCGAGGTGCCGCGCGGGGTCACCGTGAAGGTCGAGGACGGGGACGGGAGCGTGCGGGCGCGGGGGTTCGAGGATGCGTTGAGTATTCGTACGGGGGACGGGTCCGTGCGGGTCACGGACTCCAGCGGGCCGCTGGAGGTGCACACCGGGGACGGGTCCGTGCATGCCGCCGTGTCCTCGCGGCGGGTGCGTGCCGTGACGGGTGACGGTTCCGTGGACCTCGAACTCGGTGCGGTGCCGGACCTGGTGGACTCCCGCAGCCATGACGGTTCGGTGACCGTCGCGCTGCCGAAGGCCACGTACCGGGTGACGACCCAGACGGGCGACGGCTCGGTGGACGTGTCCGTGCCGCGGTCCGACTCCAGCTCGCACGTGGTGTCCGCGCGCAGCGGTGACGGCAAAGTCACCCTGAAGACCGCGAACTAACCGGCCCGTGTGTTCGTCCTTAACCGGTGGGAGAATGAAACGAGGCACCGGCCAGGACGGATGACAGCACGGGAGAGGGATGTGACGGCGACACCTTCGCAGCCGTACTCGCCGTTGGTGCCGGGTGCACACCGTCAGGCGATGAGGGATGTCTTCACCCTTGTCGCCCTGCCCCTCGTCGCCGCGCTCGCGCTGCCCGCCGCGTTCGCCGGCGGGGGCACCCGGCGCTGGTTCGGCGGGCGGGCCGAGGGTCAGCGGGCGGAGGCGCAGGCTGCGAAGGACGCCGCGGCGGCCGCGTTCTACGAGCTGGACACCGCCCAGCGCGATCTGCGGATCTCGATCGAGACGATCAGGGCCGTCGACGACACTCCCGCCGCCCGTCGGGCGGTGTCGGACTTCGAGGCGCTGGGGCGGCGGATCGACGAGGCCAGCCATCGCTATATCGAGGCCGTCGACGCGCATGATCTCGACCGGGACGATCTGGAGGCGTCGGTCGCGGCACACGCGCGTACCGAGCTGACCAGGGCCAAGGACGATCTGGCGAACGTCAAGCGGGAGCTGGATCGTTTCGGTGACAGTCTCGGGCCGCTGCTCGGCAAGGCGGAGACGCAGCTGGCCCGGCTGGCTCCGGCGGTGGAGCGGGCGCGGCAGGGGCTGCTCGCCGCTTCGAACGCCCTGGATGCGGTACGGGAGACGAAGCTCAGGGCGGACGATCTCGCGGCCCGGCTGGCCGCTCTCGGCCCCGAGCTGACGAAGCTCAACCAGGGTGCCGGGCAGCACGGGGTGCCGCAGACGCTGGAGCGGGCCGAGCGGGTGGCGCGGGAGGCCGAGGCGATCCGGGTGGAGGCCGAGCGGCTGCCGCAGAAGGCGGCCGACATCGACCACCGGCTCGTCTCGCTGCGTACGCGCGCGCAGGCGCTCACCACGCGTGCCGGGCAGGTCGATCCGGTGCTGAGCGAGTTGCGACGGCGGTTCGTGGCGGATTGCTGGCAGGACCTGCAGCACGTGCCGGAGCAGGCCGCGGAGAACGTGCGCCAGGCGGAGCGGAAGCTGAAGGAGGCGCAGGCCGCGCGGGACGCCCAGCGCTGGCCGGACGCGACCTCGCTGCTGTCGACGGTACGGTCGCTGCTGAACACGACGGACGAGTCGGTGTCGGCGGCGCGGGACCGGCTGCAGCGGCTGAACGCCGTGCAGAAGGATCCGCAGCAGGAGATCGACCGGACGCGGTTCGCGATCCGGGACGCCCAGCGGCTGGCGATGACGGGCCGGTCGACGCCGGATCCGCGGCACGCACGCCCGCTGGACGAGTCGGTGGCCCGGCTGGAGCGCGCGATCGCCGGCCTGGAGGGCCGCCACCCGGACTACTGGCACTTCCTCACCGAGACGGAGGCGGTGCGCCAGACGGTGGCCCGGGTCGTCTCACAGATCCGGGAGGAGCGCGGCGGCGCCCACTGAGCCGCCGCTGTCGACGGTGACCTCGGTGTCGGCGGCGGTGCAGGTCTCGCCGAGTGCGGCGAGCCGGGAGCGGGTGCCGTGCAGGGAGGTCGCGGTGCCGGCCTCGGAGGCGACCGTCAGCTGCCGTACAACGGGCTCTGGCCGCACTGGATTTGCTGCATCCCGCCAGGGTTTCTCCTTGCGGTGGGGGCGGTTCATTTCACGACCGTGGACCAGGCGGGCGACTGTGCGGGGTCCAGGCCGCGCAGTCGTGCCAAGGTCTCCGGCTTCTGCACGTCCAGCCAGTCGGCCAGTTCCTTGAAGGACACGCACTTGACGCCCTTCTTCGTGCAGACGTTCTTGACGATCTGGTCGACGGCCTTCATGTAGATGCCGCCGTTCCAGTCCTCGAAGTGGTTGCCGATGAACAGGGGGGCGCGGCTGCCGTGGTAGACACGGTTGAAGCCGTTCATGTAGGAGGCGACGGTCTGCTTCTCCCACTGGGGGTAGTCGGCGGGGTTACCGTGGGTGGCGCCGTCGGACTGGTTGTAGAGGAAGTTGGAGTCCGTCGACAGGCCCTGGTAGTCGGTGCCCGAGTACGGGAGCAACTGCAGCGGGAAGTCCCAGACGCCGTTCTTCTTGGCGGGCCAGATCTGGAAGTCGCCGGTGGAGGAGGCGTCGTAGCGCCAGCCGTAGCTCTTGATGGCCTTGAGCAGGTTCTTCTGGCCCTCGAGGCAGGGGGCGCGGCCGCCGGTGACCTCCTTCTTGAAGTCGAAGGGCAGGGCGGGGACGTCGGCGAAGCCGGTGTCGGTCTTCCACTTCTCGGCGAAGGCGTAGAACTGGTCGATCTCGCTCTTCCACTCGTCGACGCTCCAGTCGCCGCCGCCCTTGTCGCCGCAGAAGTGGCCGTTGAAGTGGGTGCCGATCTCGTTGCCGTCCTGGTAGGCGAGGCGCAGCTGTTCCAGGGTGGTGCGGATGTGGTCGTCGGTGGCGTAGCCGACGGCGGCGGCGCCTGCCGGGTGCTGGGGCGGGTGGTAGAGCTTCGCCTTGTCCTTGGGCAGCAGGTAGATGCCGGTGAGGAAGAACGTCATGTGGGCGTCGTACTTCTTCGCCAGCTCCCGGTAGTGGGAGAAGAGATGGTCGCTGCCCTCCAGCGCGCCGTCCCAGGAGAAGACGACGAACTGGGGAGGTTTCTGGCCGGGCTTGAGGGGTTCGGCCTTCAACTCGCCCGGCTGCGGGCCGGTGTCGGAGGTGGAGCCGTCGCCGAAGATCTTGGTCTTCCCGTCCCAGGTGGGTGACGGGGCGGTTCTCGGGGCGACGGTCTTGGGGCTCTTGTCGGTCTCGGCGGCGGGCTGAGTGTGGTCCTGGCGGGTCAGTATCAGGGAGGCGGCGACCAGTGAGGCCACCATCAGGAAGGGTGCCAGGGTCGTGAACCCCAGCCGGGAGGTGCGGCGGTCGGGGCCTCCGCGGCGTCGGCCGGTGGGCGGTTTCATGCCGGGCATGCGGTGCTCATTCTGGGAGGGGGGTGGGGGGTGTGGTGCGGGTCCCGGCGGTCAGTCGAGGCCCGTGGCGCCCGACCAGACGGCGTACGGGACGCTGTCGGCGGGCGTTCCTGCGATTCCCTTCAGCGGCAGCGGGTCCAGGGACCGGGCGGTGCCCGTGTACCAGGCGGCGGTGTCGTCGGCGGTGGTGACGGACTTGCCGGTCGCGGTCGCTGTGGAGACCGCGGGATGGGCTGCGTTCAGGGAGTCGGGGCGGAGCGCGCGGCGCGTGGTGGGGCTGGTCGGGCGGACCGCCTTGCCGTTGTGGGTGATACGGCGTACCGAGTGCGGCTCGGTGTGCTTCCCGGCCGCGGCGATGGTGGCGTAGCCGCCGGCCATCCGGATGGCGCTGGGTGCGGAGCCGCCCAGGGAGCGCGCGGGCGCCTGGGGGCCCAGGCTGGACGGCAGCAGTCCGGCCGCGATGGCCGTCTCGCGCACCGCGTTCAGTCCGGTGCCCATGCCGAGTTGCATGACCTTCCTGCCGCTGCGGTCCCGGTACGGGCCTTCGGGCGTGGTGACGGCGACACCGTGGTCACCGTTGCAGACGGTCTGCGGGGTGATCCGGGTGGTGGGGCCGCCGCGGACGGCGAGGATCCGGCCGTCGGTGGCGACGGAGGGGGCGCCGTAGTGCACGGTCCTCGCGGCCTCGGGGTCTTCCTTCTTCGCCCGGCTGCGGGCCCTGGCGACGGCGTCGGTGAGGGCGGTTGGCCGCTTGCGGTCGAAGGTGGTGCAGATCTGGTGGCCGCCCAGGTCGAACCGCGGGTCCGAGAGGTGCGCGGCCTTCTTGGCGTACTGCCGTGCCGGCTCCACCAGGTGGTCGCTCTGCTTGCCGGTGTCGTACACCCGGGCGGACTTGAGCGGCTCGGGGAACTTCGTGTACTCAGCCCGTTCGGCAGATGGCAGCTTGCCGGTCTTGACCATCCGGTGGGTGATGGTCGAGCCGCCCTCGGTGTCCCCCTCGCCGATGCCGGTCGATGCCGCGAAGTCTCCGAGCAACTGGCGCCGGGAGGGCAGCCGGCGGCGCCCGCCGGTGCGGCCGGGGCGCGGGCAGGTGGGCCGGAGGCGGCGTAACTCCGCCCGGGGAAACCACTTCCGTGCCGCCCGCCGGCCACTGCGCTGTGCTGTCCCGGTCACCAGCGGAAAATATCAACGATCTTCGCAGCTTCTCCACATGAGAATCCGGCAGGAACGATCACATACCGAGCGGTAGATAACATGATGGGCGCGTGACTTGGATCACATGCGCTGCTCCGTGCCGCCGCTAACCTGGTCTCATGCCTCGCTATGAGTACCGCTGCCGGAGTTGCGGCGACACGTTTGAACTGAGCCGGCCCATGGCTCAGTCCTCCGAACCGGCGGCGTGCCCTGCCGGGCATGAGGACACGGTGAAGTTGTTGTCGACGGTGGCTGTGGGCGGTACGGCGAGTGCGCCCGCCGCGGCGCCCAGGGCAGCGGGCGGCGGGTGTTGCGGTGGAGGGTGTTGCGGCTAGGCAGGCCAGCACCCCGCGCCCCTAGAGGGGCGCTGTCGTGCGGGTCGCCTTCAGGAACTCCCGGAGGATTCGCTCACCCGCCAGCACACCCCGCTCGGGCAGCGCGGTGATGGTCGGCGCCGTCCAGTCGGCGTCGGCCAGTTCGCCGTGGCCCGGACGCCAAGCGCAGTCGGCGGCCAGCAGTAGGTCGGCGTCGAGCAGCGAGTCGCCTGCGGCCAGTGTGAGGGACGCGCCGGTGCGGCGGGCGACCTCGTGCATCGCCGCGCTCTTGGTGAGCGGCTTCGGAACGGCGTAGATCTTGCGGCCCTGCAGTGACACCGTCCAGCCGCGGTTCTCCGCCCATACCGCGAGTTCCTTGACCCACTCCTCGGGCAGCAGTTCGCGCTCGACGACGAGATAGGCGAAGAGGTCCTCGGCGACCCGGTGCTTGCGCACCCACGCCGGGTCCGCCGTGGCCAGCAGCTGTTCCCGCACCTCGTCCAGCGGCGCGCACTGCTCCGAGAGCCGTTCCGTCACCTGTGCATGCCAGTCGAGGTCGGAGACGCCGTCGATCATCAGATGGCCGCCGTTGGCGCAGATCGCGTACTTCGGCGCCGGGCCCGGCAGGTTGATGCGCTGGTACTGCTTGCGGGTCCGGGTCGTCGTCGGTACGAAGACCGCCGCGTCGCCCAGGTCGGTCAGCAGGCCGGCCGCGGTCTCCGTCATGAACGACAGCGGCCTGCTCTCGTGCACCTCGACGCAGAGCAGCCGGGGCGCCCGCGCGTCCGGCATGGTCAGCGCGAGGGCCGCGGAGGAGTAGATGAGCGTACGGTCGAGGTCGCTCGCCACCAGCACCGGCATCAGACGTTCACCGCCTTGCCGTCGGCGCCCGTGGCGCCCCGCGTGTACTTGGGGTGGATCAACCCCACGCAGGTGTACGGCAGTTCGGCCACCTCTTCCACCGGCACCCCTCTCTGGTCGGCCAGCAGCCGTACGTGGTCCAGGTCGGCGCCCGCTCCGGCCCGCGCCAGGATCTTCCAGGGCACCCGGCGCAGCAGCACGCGGGTGGTCTCGCCGACGCCGGGCTTGACGAGGTTCACGTCGTGGATGCCGTGCTCCTCGCTGATCCGCTCGACCGCGGCCCAGCCCTCCCAGGTCGGCTCGCGGTCGCCGGACAGCAGCTCCTTGACCTGCGTGGCGACGGCGTCCGCGACCTCCGGGAAGCGGGCGGCGACGGCGTCCAGGAAGTCCACCGAGACATCGGCGCCGGCGAGTTCGCGGTAGAACTTGGCGCCGTGGAAGTCGTGCGGGCCGACCAGGTCCGCGCGCAGCACGGTCCGCGAAATCAGGCCCGAGACGGTCGAGTTGAGGCAGGCCGAGGGTATGAGGAAGTCCTCCCGCGTGCCGTACGTCCGCACGCAGGAGCCCGGGTCGGCCAGCACCGCGATCTCCGGGTCGAAGCCGGTGATGCCGTCGGACGCCTCGAACTCCTCGATGGCGTCGGCGAGTTCGCGGGTGATGGCGCCCTTGCCGGTCCAGCCGTCGACGAAGACGACGTCGGAGGGGGCGTGGTGGGCGGCCAGCCAGCGCAGCGCGTTGGCGTCGATTCCGCGGCCGCGCACGATCGAGACGGCGTAGTGCGGCAGGTCGAGGCCGTGCCGGAACTGCGCCCAGCGCCGCATCAGCACCCCTACGGGCGTACCGGCGCGGGCCAGCGAGACGAGTACCGGGCGGGGCGACCGCTCGGTCAGCACGATCTCCGTGACGGCGCCGACCGCCAGGGCGAGACGCGCGGCGGACTCCTCGAGCGCCGCGTGGAACAGCTCCTGGTACTGCTCGCTCGGCTGGTACTCCACCGGCAGCGACTCCGCGTAGTGCGCGCCGCCGCTCTGGATGGCCTCCTCCCGTTCCTCGGTCGGCGCCTCCAGGGTCACGTCCGAGAGGTCCTGCAGCAGCCAGCCGACCTCCTCGGGCGGATACGAGGAGAAGGCGGGGCCGCGGAGGGGCTCGGGCAGCATGGCGGGCCTTTCGGGAACGTACAGGGGCTCTGGCACATAGGAGGGGACGACCGCCAGCAGGACGTGCGGGGCGTGGGCGGCCAGCTGGGCCAACAGGCCGTCCGGTGCGTGCAGTTCGGGGGTGTCGGCGGCCGAGTCGACGACGGCGACCACCGCGTCGAAGCCGGCGCCGGCGACGTTGTAGGCGTAGCGCTCGCCGGGGCCGTCGGCCGGGTCGTCATGGGCGGGGAAGACTATGCGGCTGCGTATCGCGTAACCGGGGTCGTCGACCGCGAGGACGGGTGAGCGGGTGGTCGTGGAGTACCGCACCTCGGCATCGGCGACCTGCTCCAGCTCGCGGGCGAGCCTCAGGGGCGTGTACATCAGCTCCTCGAACCCGAGCACGAGTACGCGGCGCGCGTCGGCGGGCAGTGCCTCTGCGAGGCGGGCTGCCATCGCGGGCAGGGCGTTTTCGAGGCGGGCCCGGTGGCTCGGCGTGAAGCCGTGACGGCCCCCGTCGGGGAGGCCGCGGGGCCAGCAGAGGTCCACGCGGGTGGGCAGGGGGCGGTTGCGGTTGTCGTCCGAGTGCGGGCCAGTGGGGGCTTGTCGCGCAGTTCCCCGCGCCCCTGGGGGGGTGCGGCTGAACCCGGCTTCGACAGCAGCGCCCTCAAGAGGCGCGGGGCTGTGTCGATTTGCGGCTCCGCCGCGGGGCGCGACCGGCCACGACACTGCCGCAGACGACACACTTCCTATCGCGGCACTCTCTGCCTCGTACCGCGCCACCAGCTCCTGCCCCCTCTCCAGCACCCCGGCGGGCAGCCGCACCGTCCCAGTGGCGGCCGCCACGAGGTCGACCCGCGCATCGATCTCCCGCGCGAACCCCTCCAGCCGCCCCAGATCCGCCGCCGACCGCATGTCGACCAGGGCCACCACCACGTACCGCCGCCGCAGATACCGGCCGTGGAGGTCCCGGATGGTGTTCAGGACCGTATTGCCCGTCGAGAACTCGTCGTCGACCAGCACCAACGGCCCGTCCCCCACCAGCAGCGCCGGATCCTCCGGCAGCAGCAGATGGGAGGTGGCATGCGAGTGCGACTCCTCGAAGCCGCCCGCCGGGGCGACCGAGTCGACCGGACGCCGCGTGGAGTGCAGATACGGGGCGAGCCCGACACCGTCGGCGACCGAGTGGCCGAGGCCCGTCGCCGTCTCCGCGTACCCGAGGACGACCGCACGGGCGGCCTCCTCCGCGCCCAGAAGCTCCCGCACCCGGCGGCCGAGCGCGATCCCGTACCCGTACACCACGGACGGCGACTGCGGCACATGCTTGCCGAGCACGTTGGAGACCAGCAGATGCGCCCGCCTGGGATTGCGCCGCAGGGCCAGCCCCAACAGGTCGGTCAGCTTGTCGTCGCCCACGAGTTCGACACCGAGCCGCTCGGCGACCCACGTGCCGGACCAGACCGGGTTGTTCACTGCGTTGATCACTGGCTCCTGGATACCTAGATCGTCCGGCTCAGCCGGGAATGCCCGCGGCGAGCAGATCCACAAAGCTGACGTCCTCGCGGGCGACGCCGAACACCTCGGCCCGCAGCATGGTCCGCTCGGCCCATGCGCGGTGCGGCTTCACCTCGTTCATCTTGTTGGTGTACGCCGACCTCAGTACACCCCCACCGCCCCGCTCGGGCCGCAGGATGTCCGCGGCATCGCCGAACTCTTCGTGACTGACCACGGACAGTGCGTGCACGGGCAGTACATGGGAGGGGTGGATGCAGGTCTTGCCCAGCAGGCCGTTGGCCTGGTCCAGGGAGATCTCCCGCAGCAGCCCGTCCATGGCGTGCTCAATCAGTTTCTCGCGCAGTTCGACGGCCTGCCCCTCGAGGAAGGGGCTGGTCCGCAGCATCGGCTTGAACATGCGCTCCGGGACCCGGAAGTACTCCCACACCGGCCCGGTCACCGTGAACCCGGTGCCGTCGGCCCGCCCCAGCAGGTTCACCACGTCGGAGATCACGGAGGCGACGACATGGACGTCGTACGCCGTCATGTCGGGGGCCCTGCGCAGGCCGTACGAGGAGCAGAAGTCGGTGACGCCGAGGCGCAGTGCGAGCACGCGGTCGCGGTACTTGTCGACGGCGCGGGCGATGCCCTCCAGCGTCTCCACCCGGGACTCGCGGTAGAGCAGCTCGGGCGACTCCAGCACCGGCATGGCGAACAGCCGGTGCCCGCTCAGGGTCTCGGCGCTCGCCAGGGCCTCCAGGAAGGGGATCCCGCGTTCCTCGGTGAACTTGGGCATCACGAACCCGGACAGCAGCCTGACGCTCGCCCCGAGCCGCTGGGCGAGGTCGGGGATCTGTTCGGGCGTACGGACCCGGACGAACAGCAGCGGCAGCTCGGCTCTCTCCCGCCCGGCCAGGTCGGCGAACTGGCGGACGAGGTTCTCCTCGCCCGCGACCACGTCCGCGTCGTCGATCGAGTCCTCCAGGCACAGCACCATCGAGACCACGCCGAGTCCGGCCTGCTTGACGATGTCGTCGGCGAGCCGCGGCCTGGTGGCCGGACTGTAGAGCGTGGCGCCCAGGGCCGCGGAGAGCACCCGGGCCGGGGAGCCCGTGTCGAACTCGCACGGCTCCTGATGGAAGAGGCGCTGCCGCACCTCCGGGGCGATGTGCCCGAAATGACGCATAGAACTCCCCCGTGCCGCCAGGTAAGGCTATGGATTGGTAATGGGTGGCCGGTAATAGTACGTAGAAAGTCATGTCAGGGGTTCCCGCAGGGCATGAATTTCTGGTAACTCGGCCATGTCGACGCCGATTCGACAGGCCGTCGACCCTGCCGCGGGCCCCTACCCCCGCGTTGTCGTGATCAGGACCGAGAGGGCAGGATGACCGCATGACGCACGCGATGCTGAAGGGGTCGAACGTCCCGCTCGAGGCCACCACGGTACGCGCCGTGCTGCGCTGGACGCCCGGGCAGGGGGTCCCGGACGTGGACGCCTCGGCGCTGCTCCTCGGCCCCGACGGTCGTGTGCGCTCCGACGAGGACTTCGTCTTCTACAACCAGCCCCGGCACCCCTCCGGGAAGGCGAGGTGGCTCGGCAAGAAACGGGTCGCCGACGGCCTCACCGACACGATCCAGACAGATCTGGCCGGAGTCGAGGCCGATGTCAGCCGGATTCTCCTGGTCGCTTCGGCGGACGACGTCACCTTCGATCACGTACAGGGACTACGCATCCTGCTGTACGACGCGGCGAGCGCGGCCGACGAGCCGCTGATCCTCTTCGACATCAAACCGCAGACGGGCCAGGAGACCGCCCTGATCTGCGGCGAGTTGTACCGCCGTGGCGACGTCTGGAAGTTCCGCGCCCTGGGCGAGGGCTACTCGGACGGCCTGAAGGGCCTGGCCACGGAGTTCGGCATCTCGGTGGACGAGTCGGAGCCCGCCCCCGAACCCTCCCAGCCCCTCCCCCCGGAGCAGCCCAGCGCGGTCCCCACACAACCGGCCTACGGCTACCCCCAGCAGCCGCCCCCGACCCAACCCGCCTACGGCTACCCCCAGCCGGCAGCAGCCTCCACCGGCTACGGCTACCCGCCCCCGGCAACGGTCCCGGCCCCGAACCCGGATTTCCGGCTGCCGCCGCAGGGGCCGCAGTTCATCGGGCGGTAGGGAGCCCCGAGCGCCTGGGCGGCGGCTACCGCTCCACCGCGGACTTGTACCCCCGCCCCCACTGCAACCCCCACCCGTACAACCGGTCCAACTCCGCCTGGAACCCGTAGACGAACTTCACCTCACGCCGCACCACCAACTCCCCCTTCACGTTCTCGATCATCACCACCGCACACGACCGAGCCTGCGGATGCCGCTCATCGAGATGGATCTCGATCCGGGGCCCGTTGCTCGGATACAGCGTCACGATCGCGTGCGTACGGTCGAACGCCGGCGTCTGGTCGTAGATGTACACGAACACCAGCAGCCGCTTGATCTCGTCCCGGTGGTCGAGGTTGACGTACATCGTCTCGCCGGAAGCCGACCCGAACCGGTCGTCGCCGCTGAGCTTGACGTACGGCGGTGAGTTGACGTCCCCGAAGTAGTTGCCGAGCGGCTGCACGACCCCCTTGGTGCCGTCCTGGAGTTCGTACAGGCACGCCAGGTCGAGGTCGACGTTGACCATGCTCTGGCTGTGCCCCATGACCTCCGGCGGCCTGAGCGCCTTGAAGGGGTGCCGCCACAGGGACTCCCGCTGGGGCCCGCCGATGTCGGACGTCCGCATCCGCCAGCTCAGGTTGATGCGCAGATGCCCGGTGGCGGCGCCCTGCTTGGTGAGGGAGACCTGGTGGTGCCGTTTGGTCAGCTCGATGGAGTTGGTGGCGGCGCTGCCCGAGTCGAAGTCGGCCTCGCGTCCGCCTCGGAGTCCGTCCAAGAAGCCCATTCCCGCCCCCAGATTCACCCGGGCCCCGCTGGACCCGGCTCCACTTGAAAAACCGGCGGGGCGACCGGAGACCGGCCGCCCCGCACAGAGCGTTCCCTGCCCCGCAGGTACGTCACACCCCGGACGAGATCTCAGTCTTCTCGTCCGAGCCCGCTGCTTTTCCCTCGGCTTCCGCGAGCGCCTTGTTGCGGCGCACCGAGGACCAGAAGGACCAGCCGATCAGGACGACACCGACGAGGCCGGTGATGACCTCGTTGATCTGGTACTGGATGGTGACCATGAGGATCACGGCCAGCGCACCGATCGCGTAGTGCGCGCCGTGCTCCAGGTAGACGTAGTCGTCGAGGGTGCCCTGGCGGACCAGGTACACGGTCAGCGAACGGACGTACATGGCGCCGATGCCGAGACCCAGCGCCATCAGCACGATGTCGTTGGTGATGGCGAACGCACCGATCACGCCGTCGAAGGAGAAGGACGCGTCGAGGACCTCGAGGTAGAGGAACATGAAGAACGCGGCCTGGCCGGCGAGGGCGACCGCCGAGCGCTTCTTGCCGGTGCGAGCGGCCTCTTCCTCCTCCTCGTGCTCCCGCTCCTCGTCTTCCTCGAGCTTGTCCTCGAAGTAGCCGGAGAGCCCGCCGACGACCATGTACGTGATCAGACCGGCGATGCCGGAGACAAGTACCGTCTGCGCCTTGTCGACGTGCGCGCCGCCGTGCTGGTGGGCGTGGACCGCGAAGGTGAAGGAGGTGATCAGCAGGACGACCAGGGCGATGCAGACCGACAGCATGTCGACCTTGCCGAGCTTGGCCAGCGGGCGCTCGATCCAGCGCAGCCACTGGATGTCCCGGTCCTCGAAGATGAAGTCGAGGAAGATCATCAGCAGGAACATGCCACCGAAGGCGGCGATCGCCGGGTGGGCGTCGGTGACGAGCTGCTGGTACTGGTCCTTGTCGGTCAGGGCCAGGTTGACGGCGTCGATGGGGCTCTTCTTGGCGGTGACCGCGACGATCACGACCGGGAAGACCAGCCGCATGCCGAAGACCGCGATGAGGACGCCGACGGTGAGGAAGATCTTCTGCCAGAAGGCGTTCATCTTCTTCAGGATTCCGGCGTTGACCACCGCGTTGTCGAACGACAGCGAGATCTCGAGGATGGAGAGGATCGCCACGATGCCGAAGGCCTCCCACCCCCCGTAGAGGACGGCGACGGCCAGGCCGACCGCGGTAATCGCGAACGACCAGCCGAAGGTTTTCAGAAGCACTGGCTACCCAATCCGTATCGGTACGGGTCTCCCCCGCGCCGCACTCGGCTTTACCCACTGTTGACCACGAAGTCTAGCCTGGCCGTCCATCCCGGCAATCAGGGGCGTCTGTCCCGAGAAAGCCCAGGTGGAGGGGGACAGGACCTAGCGACGCGCCATCACTCTCTCGAAGATGACGAGGAAGGGCGAGATGTAGCCGGAGGCCTCGACCGGCGTGGCCCGCCCGGCCACGATGACGACGACACCGGCGGCCAGCGCGGCGCAGTACATCAGAGCGCTGACCAGCGGGCTCAGACTGTTGTCGAGCGGGGGCGTTTCTCCGGGCTGCTGTGGCTTGGGCATAATGACCGGACTCCCGTCCTTTCACGGTCGGTGAGATTCCGGAGGGCCACCTGCCTCGTTTCCTAGGCGCAGCAGGTGGCTCTCCCCCGTTTCACCGGGGCGTGACCACCTGCCCCCGGCTTTACGAAACGTTGACGCCGAAGTCTAGAGCGATGCCCCGCAGCCCGGACGCGTACCCCTGACCCACCGCTCGGAACTTCCACTCACCCTGGTAGCGGTAGAGCTCACCGAAGATCATCGCGGTTTCGGTGGAGGCGTCCTCGCTGAGGTCGTAGCGCGCGAGCTCCTGGCCGTCGGCCTGGTTGACGACACGGATGAAGGCGTTGCTCACCTGTCCGAAGGTCTGGGCGCGCTCGTCGGCCATGTGGATCGAGACCGGAAAGACGATCTTCTCGCAGTGGGCCGGCACCTGGGTCAGGTCGACCAGGATCGACTCGTCGTCGCCCTCGCCCTCACCGGTGAGGTTGTCGCCCGTGTGCTCCACCGAGCCCTCCGGGCTCTTGAGCTGGTTGTAGAAGACGAAGTACTCGTCGCCCAGGACCCGGTTGCCGGCACCGCACAGCAGGGCGCTGGCGTCGAGGTCGAACGGGGCTCCGGTGGTGGAGCGCGCGTCCCAGCCGAGCCCGATCATCACCTGGGTCAGGTTGGGTGCGGCCTTGGACAGGGAGACATTGCCCCCCTTGGCGAGCGTGACGCCCATGATGCTGGTCCTCCCCGAGATGGTGCTTCTTTGGTTGTCTGCACGTCCGGCGCCGCACGCAAACGGTGCGACGCCGGACGTTGACGGGTCTCAGACGTTCACGCCGAAGTCCTGCGCGATGCCTCGCAGGCCCGACGCGTACCCCTGGCCGATGGCGCGGAACTTCCACTCCGCACCGTTCCGGTACAGCTCGCCGAAGACCATGGCGGTCTCCGTCGAGGCGTCCTCGGAGAGGTCGTAGCGTGCGATCTCCGCCTCGCCCGCCTGGTTCACCACGCGGATGAACGCGTTGCGCACCTGGCCGAACGACTGCTGGCGGTTCTCGGCGTCGTAGATGGAGACCGGGAACACGATCTTCTCGACGTCGGCCGGGACGGCCGCGAGGTTGATCTTGATCTGCTCGTCGTCGCCCTCGCCTTCACCGGTGATGTTGTCACCGGTGTGCTCGACCGAGCCGTCCGGGCTCTTGAGGTTGTTGAAGAAGACGAAGTTGGCGTCGCTGCTGACCTTGCCCGAGGAGTTCAGCAGCAGTGCGCTGGCGTCCAGGTCGAAGTCGGTACCGGTCGTGGTGCGGACGTCCCACCCCAGACCGACGATGACCGCGGTCAGGCCCGGGGCCTCCTTGGTCAGCGATACGTTGCCGCCCTTGCTGAGGCTGACTCCCACGAGTCCTCCATTGGTGTCCAGGGGCGGGGAGCCCCGCCATGCGTTTGATATCGGATCAACGTGTCGATCCTAGTGACGGGTTCCCGCACCACGCATGGCTTGGAGTCGAAGAATCACAGGGTGTCGAGCGCCTTCACGTACTCGTTCAGGTCGCGGGCGTCCGGCAGCGCGTTGACGACGGTCCAGCGCACCACGCCCTCCTTGTCGATGACGAAGGTGCCGCGCACCGCGCAGCCCTTGTCCTCGGCGAAGACGCCGTAGGCACGGGAGACCTCGCCGTGCGGCCAGAAGTCGCTCAGCAGCGGGTACTCCAGGCCCTCCTGCTCGGCGAAGACGCGCAGGGTGTGGATGGAGTCGTTGGAGACGGCGAGCACCTGGGTGTCGCGGTCGGAGAACTGCGGCAGGTTGTCCCGCACCTCGCACAGCTCGCCGGTGCACACACCGGTGAAGGCGAAGGGGTAGAAGAGCAGGACGACGTTCTTCGGGTTCTCGCCGCCACGGAACTCGGAGAGCTTCACGGTGGCGCCGTGGTTGTCCTTGAGCTCGAAGTCGGGGGCCTTGTCGCCGACCTGGATCGCCATGGTCTTATTTGTCCCTTCGGTGGGGGCTGTTCGGGTGGTGGCACCACCCTACGCAGCGATCACCGAAAGCCGATGGACGGGCTGAGTGAACTCAGCCCGTCCGGCGTTTGGGGACGAGGCCGTTCAGGCCGAAGGGGGCTCTGGGGGCGCAGCCCCCAGAATCCGGCGGGTCCGGCGGAGCGTCACCGCTTCGACTTGGCGGCCTTCGGCGTCACCAGCCGGCTGCCGCTCCAGTCCTTGCCCACGCTGACGCTCTTGGAGGCGGACAGCCCCGCCGTCGTCGCGGCTTCGGAGATGTCGCTCGGCTCCACGTAGCCGTCGCGGCCGGTCTTCGGCGTCAGCAGCAGGATCGAGCCGCCCTCCTCGATGTACGTGGTGGCATCCACCAGCACATCGGTCAGGTCGCCGTCCTCGTCGCGGAACCAGAGCACCACGGCATCGGCGACGTCGTCGTAGTCCTCGTCCACAAGGTCGCTGCCGATGACCTGCTCAATGGCCTCGCGGAGTTCCTGGTCTACGTCGTCGTCGTAGCCGATCTCCTGGACCACCTGCTCGGGCTGGAACCCCAGCCTGACGGCAGGGCTCGTCTCCGCGTGGTCCGCGGTCGCGCTCACGGGTTGCCTCCTGATCATGTCTTGGTGAGTATCTCAGCCACGCGCGTGCGCGAAGCATTGGCCGTAGTCCACACGGGCGGGGCGGATCGCGCAAGTACCCGGCCGTTCAGACCGCCGAAACGGTGACGATCCTGGCCGTGTCACCGCAACTCCAGGCATGCAACCGTCGCCACAAGTGACCTACACCACACCCTTCTGCCCCCTTTGTGGCATTGGGAACCAGCCGGAGCTGACGTAGGTCTCGGTTACCTCTCGGTAGAGATGACGTTTGCTTTCCCGAGGTCCACGATGGGGAACGGTGCAGGCATACCGAAAAGCAGCTCAATGCAGCCCTCTGACAGGTAAGGAACAGCGTGGCTTCCGGATCCGATCGCAACCCGATCATCATTGGCGGCCTTCCGAGTCAGGTTCCTGACTTCGATCCCGAGGAAACCCAGGAGTGGCTCGACTCCCTGGACGCCGCCGTCGACGAGCGCGGCCGTGAGCGGGCCCGCTACCTGATGCTGCGGCTGATCGAGCGGGCCCGCGAGAAGCGCGTGGCCGTGCCCGAGATGCGCAGCACGGACTACGTCAACACGATCGCGACCAAGGACGAGCCGTTCTTCCCCGGCAACGAGGAGATCGAGCGCAAGGTCCTGAACGCGACCCGCTGGAACGCCGCGGTCATGGTCTCACGCGCCCAGCGCCCCGGCATCGGCGTCGGCGGCCACATCGCCACCTTCGCCTCCTCGGCGTCCCTCTACGACGTCGGCTTCAACCACTTCTTCCGCGGCAAGGACGAGGGCGACGGCGGCGACCAAGTCTTCTTCCAGGGCCACGCCTCCCCGGGCATCTACGCCCGCGCGTTCCTGCTCGACCGCCTCAGCGAGCAGCAGCTGGACGGCTTCCGCCAGGAGAAGTCGAAGGCTCCCTACGGCCTGTCCTCCTACCCGCACCCGCGCTCGATGCCGGACTTCTGGGAGTTCCCGACCGTGTCGATGGGCCTCGGCCCGATCGGTGCGATCTACCAGGCCCGGATGAACCGCTACATGCACGCGCGCGGGATCGCCGACACGAGCAAGTCCCATGTATGGGCCTTCCTCGGCGACGGCGAGATGGACGAGCCGGAGTCGCTCGGCCAGCTGACCATCGCCGCCCGTGAGGGCCTGGACAACCTGACCTTCGTCGTCAACTGCAACCTGCAGCGCCTGGACGGCCCGGTGCGCGGCAACGGCAAGGTCATCCAGGAACTGGAGTCGGTCTTCCGCGGCGCCGGCTGGAACGTGATCAAGCTGATCTGGGACCGCTCCTGGGACCCGCTGCTCGCGCAGGACCGCGACGGCATCCTCGTCAACAAGATGAACACGACGCCGGACGGCCAGTTCCAGACGTACGCCACCGAGTCCGGCGCGTACATCCGCGAGAACTTCTTCGGCGACGACCAGCGGCTGCGCGCGATGGTCGAGGGCATGACCGACGACCAGATCCTGCACCTGGGCCGTGGCGGTCACGACCACAAGAAGATCTTCGCGGCGTTCTCGGCGGCCAAGGCGCACAAGGGCCAGCCGACGGTGATCCTGGCCAAGACGATCAAGGGCTGGACGCTCGGCCCGAACTTCGAGGGCCGCAACGCCACGCACCAGATGAAGAAGCTGACGGTCGACGACCTCAAGCGCTTCCGCGACCGGCTGCACCTGCCGATCTCCGACAAGGACCTGGAGAGCGGGCTTCCGCCGTACTACCACCCGGGGCGGAACTCGGAAGAGATCCAGTACATGCACGACCATCGCAAGCAGTGCGGAGGCTACGTCCCGACCCGCGTCGTCCGCTCCAAGCCGCTCGCCCTGCCGGACGACAGGACGTACGCGACCGTGAAGAAGGGCTCCGGTCAGCAGTCGATCGCCACGACCATGGCTTTCGTACGGCTACTGAAGGACCTCATGCGGGACAAGGAGCTGGGCAAGCGGTTCGTGCTGATCGCACCGGACGAGTACCGCACGTTCGGCATGGACTCCTTCTTCCCGAGCGCGAAGATCTACAACCCGCTCGGTCAGCAGTACGAGGCGGTCGACCGCGATCTGCTGCTCGCGTACAAGGAGTCGCCGACCGGTCAGATGCTGCACGACGGCATCTCCGAGGCGGGCTGCACCGCCTCGCTGATCGCGGCGGGCTCGGCGTACGCCACGCACGGCGAACCGCTGATCCCGGTCTACGTCTTCTACTCGATGTTCGGTTTCCAGCGCACCGGTGACCAGTTCTGGCAGATGTCCGACCAGCTGGCGCGCGGTTTCGTACTGGGTGCGACCGCCGGCCGTACGACACTGACCGGTGAGGGTCTGCAGCACGCGGACGGCCACTCGCAGCTGCTCGCGTCGACCAACCCGGGCTGTGTCGCCTACGACCCGGCGTACTCGTACGAGATCGCGCACATCGTCCAGGACGGTCTGCGGCGGATGTACGGCGGGGACGCGGAGCACCCGCACGGCGAGGACGTCTTCTACTACCTCACCGTCTACAACGAGCCCATCCAGCACCCGGCCGAGCCTGCGAACGTGGACGTCGAGGGCATCCTCAAGGGCATCCACCGGCTCTCCGAGGGCGTTTCGGGGTCGGTTCCGGCGCAGATCATGGCGTCCGGTGTCGCGGTGCCGTGGGCCCTCGAGGCGCAGAAGATCCTCGCCGAGGAGTGGAACGTCAAGGCCGACGTCTGGTCGGCGACCTCCTGGAACGAGCTGCGGCGCGAGGCCGTGGACGCCGAGCGGCACAACCTGCTGCACCCCGAGGAGGAGCAGCGGGTGCCGTATGTGACGCAGAAGCTGTCGGGGGCGCAGGGGCCCTTCGTGGCCGTTTCCGACTGGATGCGGGCGGTTCCGGACCAGATCGCTCGGTGGGTGCCGGGGTCTTACCAGTCCCTGGGTGCCGACGGGTTCGGCTTCGCCGATACCCGGGGGGCGGCTCGGCGGTTCTTCCACATCGATGCGCAGTCGATCGTGGTGGCGGTGCTTACGGAACTGGCGAAGGAGGGGAAGGTGGACCGGTCGGTGCTGAAGCAGGCCATCGACCGGTATCAGTTGCTGGATGTTGCGGCTGCGGATCCTGGGGCTGCCGGCGGCGACGCGTAACACCGAGGCCGATGTGAGGGCGGCGGGACCGGATGGTCTCGCCGCCCTTACTCATTCTTTACGATGCGGGCATGAAGCTACAGACGGCGCAGGGGCGTTGGGAGCAGTACACCCAGCGGCCCCTGCTGGCGCTCGCGGTGGCTTTTGCCGTTGCGTATGCCGTGCCGATCGTGGACCACTCCGCGGGGCACTCACTGACGTCCGCGTGCACGGTGGTGGAGTGGGTGGTCTGGGGGGCGTTCGCCACGGACTATCTGGTACGGGTGGGGCTCTCCCCGCGGCGTAAGGAGTTCGTGCGGACGCACTGGATAGACCTGTGTGCGGTCGTGCTGCCGATGCTTCAGCCGTTCCGGCTGCTGCGGATGGTGTCGACGCTGATACTCGTCGGGCGGCGGGCGCGGATGGCCTCGCAGATCCAGCTGACGACGTATGTCGCAGGTGCCGTCATCGGGTTGCTGATGTTCGGGTCGCTGGCCGTGCTCTCGGTGGAGCGGGACTCGCCGAACGGGAACATCCGCACGCTGGGTGATGCCGTGTGGTGGTCGTTCACGACGATGACGACCGTGGGGTACGGGGATCATGCACCGACGACCGGGCTGGGCCGGATGATCGCCGTCGGGCTGATGCTGGCCGGGATAGCTCTGCTGGGTGTGGTGACCGCGAATATCGCCGCGTGGTTCATTGCGCGGTTCGAGAAGGATGACGTGGAGGAGCGACGGCAGACGGAGGCAATCGAGGCGCTCACGGAGGAGGTGCGGGCGCTTCGGGCCGAGGTGGCGGCGTTGCGGGAGCCGTCGGGTACGCCGTGAACGGGGTTGCTGCGGGGCCGGGTTCGCCTGCCCGCGCTGCGGGGTGCCGTCCTCTCTGGGACGGGCGCCGCCCCTGGGGGCACCTCCCAGGCCCTTCAGGCACTGGGGGAAGCACGACTGCCCCTGGGGTGGGCTCCCGGCCCATCCGCCGGGGGCCCTTCCCTCACTCGCCCCGGGTCAGAAGAGACCGTTGCCCGGGGTCGCCGCTCCTGCCAGCCAGATGACCGCCAGGAGCGTGTCGATGGCGCCCAGAACGAGGGCGACCAGGGCCGGTATGGGACCTGAGCGTGCCCAGGTCCGGCCCATTGCGAGCCAGCCGCAGACGATCGCGACGGGGCCGAGGATGATCCCCAGCACAAAGAATCCCGCGACCGCGCAGATGGTTCCGATGATTCCGAGCGTTGCGCGATCCGGCCCGGTCCGTGACCACGTACGGCCACGTGAGCGGGGGTACCTGCGCGTTCCATGTCCGAAGCCCGCCATCATCAACTCCCAGAACCCCGGGGTCTGTTCGGGGTTCAACGAGCGGGTACCCCCGGTGCGCTTCCTAATCCTCAGAGCTGCCGGCGCGCTGACCCCCTCCGGCAGCGCGCCGCAGCACCGGTCACCCTCCACACCGTACGAACTTGCCCGAGGAACATGCCGTGCGGGAGGGCTTGACCACTGTGGCCTGCGGTGCGCACCGGATGCGAGGAATCTTTAGCTTCTTCACCCTGATAGGCGAAGTCCGTTGAAAACCCGTCAAGTTCGCCGGGCTCCGCCGCGTCAGATGTGAGCCGCGCCCGCGCCCGCCTCCGCATTCTCGCCGCGCTTGGTGAGCAGGGCGACGAAGACGGCCACGACCGCGACGCCGCACGCGACCAGGGAGGCCAGGCTCATGCCGGAGATGAACGTGTCGTGCGCGACATCTGCGATCTTCGCAGCAATCGCCTCCGGGGTGCCCTTGGCGACCGGGGCCACACCGACCTGGACGGCCTCGGAGGCCTGGCCCAGCTGGGTCGGGGTGAGGGGAGGGAGGCCGGCGTCCTTCCAGTTGCCGGCGAGGTCGCTGTCGACCTTGGACGCCATCACGGCGCCGAGGACGGCCGTACCGAGGCTGCCGCCGATCTGCATCGCCGCCTGCTGGAGGCCGCCGGCGACGCCGGAGAGCTCCATGGGCGCGTTGCCGACGATGACCTCCGTGGCGCCGACCATGACCGGCGCGAGACCGAGGCCGAGCAGGGCGAACCACAGCGACATGACGGCGCTGCCCGTGTCCGTCTCCAGCGTCGACATGCCGTACATGGCGATGGCGGTGGCCGCCATGCCGCCCGCCAGCGGGATGCGCGGGCCCAGCTTGGTGATCAGCGCGCCCGCGAGCGGGGAGCCGACGATCATCATGCCGGTGAGCGGAAGCAGGTGGAGGCCGGCGTCGATCGGCTTCATGCCGTGCACGTTCTGCAGGTAGAACGTCACGAAGAACAGGCCGCCCATGAAGGCGATGGCCATCAGGACCATCAGCACGACACCCGCCGACAGCGGGACCGAGCGGAAGAGGTTCAGCGGGATCAGCGGCTCCTTGACCTTCGTCTCCCAGAAGGAGAAGAGGACGAAGCCGACGATCGAGACGGCTATGAACGTCCAGGTCTTGCCGTCGCCCCAGCCCCAGGCCGGGGCCTTGATCAGAGCCCAGACCAGGCAGAACATGGCGCCGGAGAGCAGGGCGATGCCCAGCAGGTCGAAAGAGCGCGGTGCGTTCTCTGCGCGGTGGTCGAGCAGGATCAGCAGGCCCAGGATCAGGGCGATCGCGCCGACCGGCACGTTGATGAAGAACACCGACTGCCAGTTGACGTGCTCGACCAGGACGCCGCCGAGGATCGGGCCGCCGGCGGTGGAGGCGCCGATGACCATGCCCCAGATACCGATGGCCATGTTGAGCTTCTCGGCCGGGAAGGTCGCCCGCAGCAGGCCGAGCGCGGCCGGCATCAGCAGTGCGCCGAACAGGCCCTGGAAGACGCGGAAGGTGACGACCGCGGCGATGCTGTTCGACAGGCCGATGGCACCGGAGGCGGCGGCGAAGCCGGTCACGCCGATCAGGAAGGTCTGGCGGTGCCCGAAGCGGTCGCCGAGCTTGCCCGCGGTGATCAGCGAGACCGCGAGGGCGAGGAAGTACCCGTTGGTGATCCACTGGACGTCGGCGAAGCTCGCCTTGAGGTCCTTCTGGATGGCCGGGTTGGCGATGGCCACGATGGTCCCGTCGAGGGCCACCATCATGACCCCGACGGCGACGGTGATGAGCGTGAACCACGGGTGGCCGCGCAGCCCGGAGGCCTGCGGCACGTCCGACGGGGCTGCCGGTGCCTTGTCCCCCGGCCCCGTCGTGTCGATGGTGGTCTGACTAGTCATGTGTTCGAGGCTAGTGACAGCCACTGACAATTGACAAACCAATTCACAAGTCAGTAACTGACGCATATGGAAACACTCCGCGAACGCAAGAAACAGCGCACCCGGGACGCGCTGCTGCGGGCCGCCGTCGAACTGTTCACCACGCGCGGCTACGAGCAGACGACCGTCGACGACATCGCCGAGGCCGTCGACGTCTCGCAGCGCACCTTCTTCCGCTACTTCGCCGGCAAGGAGGAGGCCGCGCTCGCCCTGCAGGAGCTGGCGGTCGCGCGGTTCGTCGAGGCCGTACGCGAACGACCGGCGGACGAGGCGCCGCTGGCCGCGCTGCGCCAGGCGGTCCTGGAGGGCTGGGACACCCTCCACGAGATCATCGAGGCCGTCGTACCGGTCGAGCTGTATCTGCGGATGCACCGGGTGATCGAGTCGACGCCGGTCCTGCTCGCCGCGCATCTGCGGCGCAACGAGGAGACCGAGGACGCCATCGCGCGGGTGCTCGCCGAGCGGGAGGGCCTGGACGTGGACGCCGACCCGCGGCCGCGCCTGGCCGTGGCGGTCTTCGGCGGGGTGATGCGGGTGACGGAACGGCAGTGGTCCACCGGCGAGGACTTCAGCGTCGAGGCGATGCGCGCGTTGACGATCTCGTACCTCGAACAGGTGGGCCCGGCACTCACGGAGAGCTGGCGAACACGCTGAGGCACATCGCGAGGACATTGACAGACACTGAGGTCATCGCCGCGTTTATCGAAACGTGAGACCCGTCACTCAGCTCACGCGAGACCCTCTCGTTCTCCTAGTGTGTCCTCCCAGTGACTTCCTTCGACACCTCCCCGCAACTGAACGTCTGGCGCGCCCTGCTCGCGCTGGCCGTCGTGTTCGTGATGCTGGCGACCACCGGGTGGACGGCCATGCACAGCCATCGCGCGGTGACTCCGCTGCAGGCCTCGCTCTCCTCCTGGGAGCACGGCGCCATCAACGGGCACCACCTGCCGGACCCCGAAGCGTCCCCCGCGCGCCTCGCCCGCTTCTTCGCCTCGCTCACCGCCCAGGAGCGCACCCACCTCGCCCACCGCTATCCCCTCGCGGTCGGCAACATGAACGGTGCTCCTCTCGCGCTGCGCTACCGCGCCAACCGTCTGGCGCTCGCCGAGCAGCGCAAGGTCGAGCTCGGGCGTATGCACGACAGCCGGCTCTCGCTCGTCGGGCAGAATGACGCCGGCCGGCGTATGCACCGCTACGAGTCGCTGCTGGAGCAGGGCCGGCAGATCCTCGCTTTCGACCCCGAGGGCTCGGGGCGGGTCGCGGAGGTGATCGGGGACCTGCAGCGCGCCGAGCGTGTGTCGGTCGTCGTCCCCGGCGTCGACACCGACCTGCTCACCTTCCAGAAGACCAACCGCCCGTACTCGGCGGCGCTCGGCATGGCCCAGTCGCTGTACGCGGCGGAGCAGGCGGCGAGCCCGACGACGCGTACGGCCGTGATCGCCTGGGCCGACTACACGGCGCCCGCCGGGCTCGGCATCGACTCGGCGACGGCGATGCGCGCGGCGGAGGGCTCGCTGCGGCTGAACGCCATGCTGCGCGGCCTGCCCGGCAAGGCGCCGGTCTCGCTGTTCTGCCACAGCTACGGCTCCGTGGTGTGCGGTATCGCCGCGCCCGGACTGCCGCGCCGGGTGGCCGACATAGCGGTGGCCGCCAGCCCCGGCATGCGTGTGTCGAACGCCTCCCACCTGCGCACCACCGCCCAGGTGTGGGCGATGCGGGACGCCACCGACTGGGTCCAGGACGTTCCGTACCTGGAGCTCGGCGGGCTGGGCCACGGGGCCGACCCGGTGTCGGCCGCGTTCGGGGCGCGGGTGCTGTCCGCACAGGGTGCGGTGGGGCATGCCGGTTATTTCGAGCCGGGCACGGAGAGCGTGCAGAACTTGGCGGAGATCGGCGTTGGCGCGTACCAGTCGGTGCACTGCGCACGCGAGGAGAACGTGTGCCGGGAGGGTTTGTCCGGCGTGTCCACGGCCGGACGCGCGTAGAGGAGCAGAAACTGCGGTCTGCGCGGGGTGGAGACGGAGGAGCGGGTCATGCATACGATGAGCCGCATGGGTGACGTACTGGCCGGATTTCATGCCGCCTGGGAGTTCGAGTCCGACTCCGTGCTCATCCGCTACGAACGGGGGATTCGAACACCTAAGCTCTTCCAGGCGCTGGGGGAGCGCCGGGTGCCGCTGGAGGCGATCTCCGGGGTGACGCTGTCGCCCGGCAAGCGCGGTACCGTCGTCCTGCGGGCGGAGGTACGGCCCGGCGCCGATCCGCTGCTGGAGGCGGCTGCGGGGCAGCTGAAGGAAGGGTGCGATCCGTACCGGCTGGTGCTGCCTGCCGAGCGGGACGCTCTCGCCGAGTACTACGCCGATGAGCTGCGGGGCCTGCTGACCGCGGACGGGGAGCCCGCCGAGCGGTTTCTGGTGGCTGCGCCCGAGGCGCCGCGGCAGTTCAAGGCGTATGACGCGAAGGCGTCCTTCGACGGGAAGACCGTGCACTTCCGGTGGTTCTGGACGGGGGCGTCCTCCGCCAAGTGGAAGGCCGGCGACCAGAGCTTTCCCGTCAGTGAGCTGAGTGGGGTGGAGTGGCGGTCGCCGGAGGTGTTCGAGGGGCATCTGCGGTTGTTGCGGGGTGCTGCGCAGGCTGAGCAGGTGGACCAGGATCCGGCGGCTGTGGTGTTCGGGCTGGGGTACGGGCCTGTGCATGAGTCGTTGCCGTTTGCGGCGGCTGTGCTTGCCGCGGTGCGGGATGCCGGGCCGGCGGCTGTGATGTCGGCCGCCGGGCCGCGGCGGGATCCTGCGGATATCGCCGAGCGGATCCGTCACCTGGGGGAGCTGCATCAGGCGGGGCTGGTGACGGATGAGGAGTTCTCCGTCAAGAAGGCGGAGTTGTTGGCGGAGCTTTAGGGGGTGCGGGGTTCCGTGCAGGAGCCGGCCCCCGCCACCCCGTGAGGGTTCTACTCCCTGCCCGCAGAGGCGAAGGACATGTCCGGGTAGCGCGTTCCGGCCACCTTTGACGCGATCGGCTCCAGCGCCGCCAGTTCGTCCTCCGTCAGGACGATTGCCGTTGCCGCTGCGTTTTCCTCCACCCTCTTGACCTTTGTCGTGCCCGGGATCTGGGCCACTGCCAGGTTGTGGACGGTTGCTCGTTGTTGGACCCAGGCCAGGGCGATCTGGGCCGGGGAGGCGTCGTGGGCCTCGGCCACTGTGCGGATGGGGTCGAGGAGGGCCGCGTTGGCGGCCGCGTTGTCGCCCTGGAAGCGGGGCATCGTGCGGCGGACGTCGCCGTCGGTGAGGTCCTTGTCCGCGTTGGAGAAGGAGCCGGCGAGGAAGCCGCGGCCGAGCGGGGAGTAGGGGACCAGGGCCACGCCCAGTTCGCGGGCGGCCGGCACCACGTTGGCCTCGATGTCCCGGCTGAACAGGGACCACTCCGACTGCACGGCGGCGATCGGGTGCACCGCCTGCGCGGCGCGCAGTTCGTCGGCGGTGACCTCGCTGAGGCCGAGGTGCTTGACCTTGCCCTCGCGGACCAGCTCGGCCATGGCGCCGACGGTCTCCTCGATCGGGACGTTCACATCGCGCCGGTGCATGTAGTACAGGTCGATGAAGTCGACGTCGAGGCGGTTCAGGCTGCCCTCGGCGGCCTGGCGGACGTACGGCGCGTCGCCGCGGATGACCCGCTTGGTGCGGTCGCCCGCCGGGACGCGTACGCCGAACTTGGTCGCGATGACGACCTCGTCGCGGTGCGCCTTGAAGAAGGGCGAGAGGAAGCGCTCGTTGTCGCCGTCGCCGTAGCCCTCCGCCGTGTCGTACAGCGTGACGCCCAGCTCCAGTGCCCGCTCCAGGGTGGCCCGCGCCTCCTCCGCGTCGGACGGGCCGTACGCCCAGCTCATGCCCATGCAGCCGAGGCCCTGTACGCCGACCTCGGGGCCGTCGGCGCCCAGTCGTACGGTCGGGATCCTGCTGTTCGTCATCGCACCTTCTCCGCGTAGAAACTGATCTTCCGGTCGAGCACCGCGAGGGTGTCCTGGAGCTCCGCCATCCGGGACAGCACGTCCCGGCGGGTCTGCTCGAGCAGTTCGAAGCGCTCGCCGAACGTGTGGTCGCCCTCGCGCACCAGTTCCGCGTACCGCACCATGTCGGCGACCGGCATACCGGTGAGCCGGAGCTTGCCGACGAGGTCCAGCCAGTCGAGGTCGCGGTTGCTGTAGCGGCGCTGACCCGTGTGCGAGCGGTCCACGTGCGGCATCAGGCCGATGCGCTCGTACCAGCGCAGGGTGTGCGCGGTCAGGCCGGTGAACGCGACGACCTCGCTGATCGTGTAACTGTCCTGGCCTTCGGGGCGTCGATGGGGGTGGGGCGGGGCACCGCAGATGTCGGTCCGGGTGGGCGTGGTCTCCATCACCGTCATGGCCTCAACGCTATGACCTTCGAGTGCACTCCAAGCAAGCGGAACCCGTAAGAAATGAGTACAGCAGAAACAAGCACGGCAGAAATCAGCGGGACATGTGGCTCTGGCGGTGACTAGCGTGCGGGGCATGAGTCTTGTACGCCGGGCCGTACCCGAGGACGCGCAGGAAGTGCTGCGGCTGCGCCAGGTGATGATCGATGCGCTGCCGGGGTCGGATCCTGCCACGGACTGGCACGAGCAGTCACTGCCGGGGCTGCGGGAGAGGCTGGGCGTGACGGAGGGGAACTTCGCCGCGTTCGTCGTCGACCATCCTGAGCGGCCGGGGGCGCTGGCCGCGCTGGTGGCCGGGACGGTGGACTACCGGATCGGGAAGGCGGGCGATCCGCACGGGGTGGTCGGCTACGTCTTCAGCGTGGCGACCGATCCGGACACCCGCCGTCGCGGGTACGCGCGCGCGTGCATGGACGTGCTGCTGGACTGGTTCCGGGAGCGCGGTGCCGCGCGCGTGCACCTCACCGCCTCCCCGGACGCCGAGCCGCTCTATGTATCGCTCGGCTTCAAGCCCAAGCCCGACCCGTTGCTGGAGCTCGCGCTGTGAGCGCTTAGGCTCGACGGCATGTCGCTGAAGAGCCTTGCGCTGATCGAAAACTGGCCGGTTCCCACCGCCGCGGCGGGTGTGGTGCGGGGCGACGGCTCGGTCCTCGGCACCCATGGCCCGGTCGGCCATCGCTTCCCGCTCGCCTCGGTCACCAAGCCGCTCACCGCGTACGCCGCCCTCGTCGCGTACGAGGAGGGCGCGATCGAGCTCGACGAACCGGCGGGGCCGCCCGGCTCGACGGTCCGCCATCTGCTGGCCCACACCTCGGGGCTCGCGTTCGACGAGCACCGGGTGACCGCGCCGGCCGGGGAGCGACGGCTGTACTCCAACGCCGGGTTCGAGCAGCTCGGCGACCACATCGCCAAGGCGACGGACATCCCGTTCGGGGAGTATCTGCGGCAGGCTGTGCTGGAACCGCTGGGGATGAGCGGCACCTCCCTGGAGGGCTCCCCCGCCAAGGACGGCGTCTCTACGGTCGAGGACCTGCTGCGGTTCGCGGCCGAGGTGCAGGGGCCGCGGCTGCTGGATCCGCGGACGGTGGCGCAGGCGATGACGGTGCAGTACCCGGGGACGAAGGGTGTCCTGCCGGGGTACGGGCATCAGAATCCCAACGACTGGGGTCTCGGCTTCGAGATCCGTGACTCCAAGTCGCCGCACTGGACGGGCTCTACGTCCTCTCCGCGGACCTTCGGGCACTTCGGGCAGGCGGGTACGTTCCTGTGGATCGACCCGGACGCGGGAGCGGCGGGCGTGGCGCTGACCGACCGGGCCT
This sequence comes from Streptomyces sp. NPDC051172, assembly GCF_040682555.1. Lineage (NCBI taxonomy): Bacteria > Bacillati > Actinomycetota > Actinomycetes > Kitasatosporales > Streptomycetaceae > Streptomyces > Streptomyces sp. NPDC051172. Next base: position 273 of record NZ_JBFBBE010000102.1, on the reverse strand, counting down.
TCGGGCCCTGGGCGGTCGAGGCGTGGCCGGTGCTCACGGACGCGGTGCTCTCGGAGCTGCGGGGCTGAGGTCGGGGCACCCCGGGTTTTTCGCCCCCGCCGCCCCTATCCGTCCCGACCCGGGGGCCAGCCCCCGGACCCCCGCTCCTCAAACGCCGGAGGGGCTGATTTTTGCCGGGCGGGGCTTGATCTTTCAGCCCGTCATGGGGGTCCCCCCGCTCGAGCGAAGCCGAGAGTGGGGGAGTTCGAGGACGAGGCCGTTCAGGCCTAAAGC
>NZ_JBFBBE010000101.1:10034-33924 GCF_040682555.1 Streptomyces sp. NPDC051172 | reverse complement strand
CCACCCCCGACCGGGGGAGCGGCCCAGCCGCGCATGACCTACCGAGCGGTTACGCCTCGAACACCTCACGCACCAGCTGCTCCTGCTCCGCCTGGTGCCGCTTCGCGGAACCGACCGCCGGAGACGACGAATGCGGGCGAGAGATCCGCCGCAGCCGCTCCCCGTGGGGCACGTCCGCGCCGACCGCCAGGTCCAGGTGGTCGATCAGGTTGAGGGCGATGAACGGCCAGGCGCCCTGGTTCGCCGGCTCCTCCTGGGCCCACAGGTACTTCTCGACGTTCGGGTACTTGGCGATCTCCGCCTGGAGCTCGGCACCCGGCAGCGGGTACAGCCGCTCGACACGGACGATGGCGATGTCCGTGGCGCCGCGCTTGGTGCGCTCGGCCTCCAGGTCGTAGTACAGCTTGCCCGCGACGAACACGACCTTGCGGACCGCGGCCGGGTCGACCGTGGAGTCGCCGATGACCGGGCGGAACTGACCCGAGGTGAACTCCTCCGTCTTCGACGCGGCGGCCTTCAGGCGCAGCATCGACTTCGGAGTGAAGACCACCAGCGGCTTGTGGTGCGGGTTGTGCACCTGCCACCGCAGGAGGTGGAAGTAGTTCGACGGGAGGGTCGGCATCGCGACCGTCATGTTGTTCTGGGCGCAGAGCTGCAGGAAGCGCTCGACGCGGGCCGAGGAGTGGTCCGGGCCCTGGCCCTCGTAGCCGTGCGGGAGGAGCAGGGTGACGCCGGACGTCTGGCCCCACTTCTGCTCGGCCGCCGAGATGTACTCGTCGACCACCGTCTGCGCGCCGTTGACGAAGTCGCCGAACTGCGCCTCCCACATCACGAGCGCGTCGGGGCGGGCCAGCGAGTAGCCGTACTCGAAGCCCATCACCGCGTACTCGGAGAGCAGGGAGTTGTAGACGTTGTAGCGGGCCTGCTCCTCGGCGAGGTACTGGAGCGGGGTGTACTCCTCGCCCGTCTCGCGGTCGATGAGGACCGCGTGGCGCTGGCCGAAGGTGCCGCGCTGGGAGTCCTGGCCGGAGAGGCGGACCGGGGTGCCCTCCAGGAGCAGGGAGCCGACGGCCAGCGTCTCGCCCATGCCCCAGTCGATCGTGCCGTCCTCGACCATCGTCGCCCGGCGCTGCAGCTGCGGCAGCAGACGCGGGTGGACGTGGAAGGAGTCCGGGATGTTGACCTGGGACTCGGCGATCCGCTTCACGACCTCCGAGGAGATCGCCGTGTTCACGGCGACCGGGAACTCGGCCTGCGGGTCCGAGACCGGGGCGACGCCCGGCTGGGCCGTGGCCTCGCGGACCTCCGTGAAGACCTTCTCCAGCTGGCCCTGGTAGTCCTGCAGGGCCTGCTCGGCCTCTTCCAGGGTGATGTCGCCGCGACCGATCAGCGACTCGGTGTACAGCTTGCGCACCGAGCGCTTCTTGTCGATCAGGTCGTACATCAGCGGCTGGGTGAAGGCCGGGTTGTCCGACTCGTTGTGACCGCGGCGGCGGTAGCAGATGAGGTCGATCACCACGTCCTTGTTGAACGCCTGGCGGAACTCGAAGGCCAGCCGCGCGACGCGGACCACGGCCTCCGGGTCGTCGCCGTTCACGTGGAAGATCGGGGCCTCGATCATCCTCGCCACGTCCGTCGCGTACATCGACGAGCGGGAGGACTCCGGGGCGGCGGTGAAGCCGACCTGGTTGTTGATGACGATGTGGACCGTGCCGCCCGTGCGGTAGCCGCGCAGCTGCGACATGTTCAGGGTCTCGGCCACCACGCCCTGGCCCGCGAAGGCCGCGTCACCGTGCAGGGCGACCGGCAGGACGGTGAAGTCCGTGCCGCCCTTGTTGATGATGTCCTGCTTGGCGCGGACGATGCCCTCGATGACCGGGTCGACCGTCTCCAGGTGGGAGGGGTTGGCGGCCAGCGAGACCGTGATCTGCTCGCCGTCCAGGCCGGTGAAGGTGCCCTGGGCGCCCAGGTGGTACTTCACGTCGCCGGAGCCGTGCATCGACTTCGGGTCGAGGTTGCCCTCGAACTCGCGGAAGATCTGCGCGTACGACTTGCCGACGATGTTGGCGAGCACGTTCAGGCGGCCGCGGTGGGCCATGCCGATGACGACCTCGTCCAGGCGCGACTCGGCGGCGGAGTCGATGACCGCGTCGAGCAGCGGGATGACGGACTCGCCGCCCTCCAGGGAGAAGCGCTTCTGGCCGACGTACTTCGTCTGAAGGAAGGTCTCGAAGGCCTCCGCCGCGTTCAGCCGGCGCAGGATGCGCAGCTGCTCCTCGCGCTCCGGCTTGGAGTGCGGGCGCTCGATGCGGTCCTGGATCCACTTGCGCTGCTTCGGGTCCTGGATGTGCATGAACTCGATGCCCGTGGTGCGGCAGTACGAGTCGCGCAGCACGCCCAGGATGTCGCGCAGCTTCATCAGGGACTTGCCGGAGAAGCCGCCGACGGCGAACTCGCGCTCCAGGTCCCACAGGGTGAGGCCGTGCTCGGTGATGTCCAGGTCGGGGTGCTTGCGCTGGCGGTACTCCAGCGGGTCGGTGTCGGCCATGACATGGCCGCGGACCCGGTAGGAGTGGATCAGCTCGAAGACCCGGGCGGCCTTGGTGACGTCGTCGTCGTGCGAGGCGTCGATGTCCTTGAGCCAGCGGACCGGCTCGTAGGGGATGCGCAGGGCTTCGAAGATCTCGTCGTAGAAGCCGCTCTCGCCGAGCAGCAGGTTCGCGACGATCCGCAGGAACTCGCCGGAGGCGGCGCCCTGGATGACCCGGTGGTCGTAGGTCGACGTGAGCGTCATGACCTTCGAGATGCCGAGCTTGTTCAGGGTGTCCTGGCTGGTGCCCTGGAACTCCGCCGGGTAGTCCATGGAGCCGACGCCCATGATGACCGACTGACCGGGCATCAGACGCGGCACCGAGTGGACGGTGCCGAGGCCGCCGGGGTTGGTCAGGGAGACCGTGACACCGGTGAAGTCGTCCATCGTCAGCTTGCCGTCGCGGGCGCGGCGGACGATGTCCTCGTAGGCCTGCCAGAACTCGAAGAAGTTCAGCGTCTCGGCCTTCTTGATGCCCGCGACGACCAGCTGGCGGTCGCCGTTGGGCTTCACCAGGTCGATGGCGAGGCCGAAGTTGACGTGCGGCGGCTTGACGAGGGTGGGCTTCCCGTCCTTCTCCGCGTAGTGCCAGTTCATCGACGGCATCGTCTTGATGGCCTGCACCATCGCGTAGCCGATCAGGTGCGTGAAGGAGATCTTCCCGCCCCGGGCCCGCTTGAGGTGGTTGTTGATGACGATGCGGTTGTCGAACAGCAGCTTCACCGGGACCGCGCGCACGGACGTGGCCGTGGGCAGCTCCAGGGAGGCGTTCATGTTCTTCGCGACGGCGGCGGCCGGACCGCGCAGGGTCACCAGCTCGGGGCCGTCGGCGGCCTCGGTCGCGGGCGCGGCCTTGGCGGCAGCGGCGGGCTTGGCAGGAGCCGGGGCGGCGGCCTTCGCGGGAGCCGGCGCCGGAGCGGCGGCCGCGGGCTTCGGGGCCGCGGGGGCCGGCGCGGGCGCCGCGGGGGCGGCCGGGGCCTGCGCAGCCGGGGCGGCGGGTGCCGCGGGTGCCGGAGTGGAGGTCTCTGCGGCCCCCGCGGCCGCAGTACCCGCCGGAGCTGGTGCGGCGGGGGCCCCGGGCTTGTAGTCGGCGAAGAAGTCCCACCAGGCTCGGTCTACCGAATTCGGGTCCTGGAGGTACTGCTGATAGATCTCGTCGACGAGCCACTCGTTGGGGCCGAACGCCGCAGCGGGGTTCTTGCCCGCTTGGTCTGCGTCGGTCGAGATGCTCGAGTTACTGGGGGACTGTGGCGACACGGCGGCAACCGCCCTCTTCCGCTTCACAAGGTGATGGACAGCGGGAATAAAGGCTACGCCCCCAAGACCCGGAAGGTCAGGCCGGGCAGGTTCATCGTCGCGTAAGTCACATCGGAAACCGCGTTTCGGGCCTGGAAATGGCGGGAAACAAACGCGGTTCCGGTACGGAGCGAGGGTGACGGCAAACGCCGAGGCAGGCCCTGCACGCGCTGCGTGCGGGCCTGTGCCTGATCACACGTGTCCACCGGGGCGGACCGTGGTGGATCTTGAGGCTCGGTTCGGACTTTACGTCAACTTTGAACGGATGTCTCTCCCGGGAGGGTGACGAGAATCCGGCAGCCCCGCTCGGATTCGGCCACTCCGATCCCGCCACCGTGCAGGTCGACCGCCCAGCGGGCGATCGCGAGACCCAGCCCCGTACCGCCGTCGCCGCCCTGTCCGTTGGAGGCGCCCGCGCCGCCGCGGTTGAACCGCTCGAAGACCCGGTGCCACTCCGAGCGCGGAATGCCGGGGCCCTCGTCGAGCACCTCCAGCTCCAGCGACTCCGGGTGCGTGCCGCGCCGCGCCTTCACGGTCACGCGGCCGTGCGGCGGGCTGTGCTTGACCGCGTTGTCGATGAGATTTGCCACTACCTGGTGGATCCGCTCGGGGTCCGCGTGCGCGGTCAGCTCCGGCGGGGACACGTCGAGGTGCAGATGGACGTCCGTACGGGTGTGGCTGCCGGAGCCGGAGGCGATGCCCGCGCGCGCGGGCACGGCCATGTTGGCCTCCTTCAGCACGCCCGACAGGTACGGCCAGACCTCGAAACGCCGCCTGCGCAGCGGTACGACGCCGTTGTCCAGCCGGGACAGGTCCAGCAGCGTCTCCACCAGCCGGCCGAGGCGCTCGGTCTGCTTGAGGGCCGTACGCATGGTCTCCGGGTCGGCCGGGGAGACACCGTCGACGATGTTCTCCAGCACCGCCCTGAGGCCCGCGATGGGGGTGCGCAGCTCGTGCGAGACGTTCGCCACCAGCTCCTTGCGCTGGCGGTCCTGGGCCTCCAGGTCGTCGGCCATGCGGTTGATGGTCTGCGCCAGGTCGCCGAGCTCGTCACGGCGGTTCTCGCGCACCCTGCGGGTGTAGTCGCCGTGCGAGATGGCCTTGGCGACGGCGTTCATGTCGTCCAGCGGCGCGGTCAGCGAATGGGCCACGAACTGCGTGATCAGCAGGGTGGCGATCATCGAGAAGACCGTGATGAAGCGCAGCTCCGTCGCCGTGCGCATGGCGATCATCATCAGCCCGGTGGTGATCAGGACCGCGATGACGACGAGTGCGCCCAGCTTGGTCTTGACCGAGAACGGGCTCACACCGCCCCAGGGCTCCCCGGGGCTTCTCCGGCCGACCGGTTCGCCGCTCATGGCGTCGGGGTCTCCAGCGCGTAGCCCACACCGTGCACCGTGCGGATCCGCTCGGCGCCGATCTTCCGGCGCAGCGCCTTGATGTGGCTGTCGACCGTACGGGTGCCGGAGGCGTCCGCCCAGTCCCACACCTCGGCAAGCAGCTGCTCACGGGAGAGCACCGCGCGCGGGGTGTTCGCGAGGCACACCAGCAGGTCGAACTCGGTGGGCGTCAGATGCACGTCCTCGGAGTGCACGCGCACCCGCCGCTGGGCGTGGTCGATCTCCAGCTCGCCGAGGCGCAGGATGCCGCTTCTGGGCGTCGCGGCGGCCAGTGCGGCCCGCTCCACCCGGCGCAGCAGCACATGCACGCGTGCGGCCAGCTCCCGCATGGAGAACGGCTTGGTCATGTAGTCGTCGGCGCCGACGCCGAGCCCGACCAGCATGTCGGTCTCGTCGTCGCGCGCGGTCAGCATCAGCACCGGCACCGGGCGCTGGGCCTGCACACGGCGGCAGACCTCCAGGCCGTCGAAGCCCGGCAGCATGATGTCGAGGATCAGCAGGTCGGGCTGCCAGGCCTCGGCGGTGTCGACGGCGGCCGGGCCGTCACCCGCGGTCTGCACGAGGAAACCCTCTGCGCGCAGGCGGGCCGCGATGGCGTCGACGATGGTCGCGTCGTCCTCGACCACCAGGACCCTGCGCTGTGCGCCGGGGGTCGCCGTCGTGCCGTTGTGGGATGTATGGGTCTGCTCCATCGCCCGCCCCTGAGTTGCTTTCCGGAATCCGTGGGGTGATCCGTTATCTGGCTCATGCCTGCGCATGCTTGCGATTGACGCTTGAATGATCTGCGCCAGAGAAGCAGAGTACGGGGAGTCACCGTCCCACGGCTATCCAGGTCGGACGGCGATGTGCACAACGTCGGGAACGCCACGGGCAACCGGGATCTCTTCGGTACGCACCTGTTGGAACCCGGCATTCCGCAAGGTTTCTTCGAAATCCGGAGACGGCTGCGCGGACCACACCACCAGCACCCCGCCCGGCTTCAACACCCTTGCGCAGCTTGTCAGTCCGGCCGGCGAGTAGAGATCGTCGTTGCCCTCCGTGACCGTCCAGTCGGGGCCGTTGTCGATGTCCAGGCAGAGGGCGTCATAAGTGGCGGATGTCTCACGGACGTACTCGATCAGATCGGTTTCCACGATCTGGGTGCGCGGATCGGCGACTGCCTGGGCCGAGAGGGCGGCGAGGGGGCCGTCCAGGTGCCAGTCGATGACGGCGCGTTCGCGCTCCACGACCGTGATCGCGCCCCAGCGCGGGTCGGCGGCCGCATGTGCGAGCGAAAAGCCCACTCCGAGGCCTCCGATCAGCACGTTCGGCGCCTTGCGGGTGCCCAGGGCTTCGAGCGCGGCGTCCACGAGGAGCCGCTCCGAGCGGCCGTCCGAGGTGTCCATCAGAAAGCAGCCGTTGGCGATGATCTGCAGTAACTCGCCGTGCCGGCGGAGCACGACCTCGCCGTACGGGCCCTTGCGACGGTCCAGGACGACAGGGGCGCCGTGGGTGTCGTGGGTGTCGTGGGTGGCGGTCATGGCTTCATCCTGCACGAACTCGGGTTTGCGGCCAGGAGAATTACCGGGGGCGCACGCCTCGCGGCGGAGGCGCTGATGTCACGGCCCCGCGCACCTTGCGTGCCGGGTGGGCTTCGGGCGGCCCCGGTGTTCTCGCGGTCGCCGTCCGGGCCGCCGTACGGGACCGGCCGCACGATCCGACCCGCGACCCGCGCGGCGCACGCCAAGGAGGTCGACCTGCTGAGGCCGTGGAAGACGAAAACAGGGAGCAGGGGTTGTCCTCTGACGCAGGAAAAGCATGAGAGGTTGCTATGAATCGCCTCTCGCGTGGCGTCGGTCACAGACAGGGACCCCTGTGGTTGCCGAGGGTGGGGCGCAACGGAAGGAGCGCCGCAACGTGGAATCCCTCGCGACGGCCGACGATGAACCCTCGGTCGCGCCCCTTCCCGACGTGTCCGAACTTCTCGACGGTATGCCGCGTCAGCGCGGCGCGGCCACCGTCGCCGTACCGACCGTGCAGGTGCCGCTCCCCGCGGTCCGCGCCCTCCGTCCCTGGCGCCTCCTGCCGACCCCCACCGGTACGCCGTTCACCTTCGCCTACGCGGCGGTCCTCGCGATCACCACACTGATCACCACGTACGCCGACCCGTCCCTCGTCGACACCCTGCTCCAGGCCTCCAGCACGGACGTCGCACACCTCGTGCAGACGCCCGTGCTGGTGCTGCTCGCCAGCGGGCTGTGGATCGCGGGCGGGTTCGCGTCGCCGTACGTGGTCTGCTTTCTGCTCGTCCTGACGGCGCTGGAGCGGCGGATGGGCGGGGCGCGCACGGCCGTCGTCTTCCTGCTCGGCCATGTCCTGGCCACCCTCGCGACGGAGGTCCCCGTGGGCCTCGCCGTCCTCGTCGGCCACCTCCCCGACAGCTCACTGCACCGTTTCGACTACGGCATCAGCTTCGGCGTGGCCGCCAGCGTCGGCGCCCTGGCCGGGCTGCTCACCCCCTGGCTGCGCTGGCCGTTGCTGGTCCTGTTCGGCAGCATGCTGGTCGAGGACCTGATCGAGTTCACGGACCCGCTGAGCAACTGGGGCCACCTGATCTCCCTGGCCATAGGCATCGCGACCTGGCCGATGATCCGCCGCTGGGTTCGCGTTGTGAGCCCGTCCGGCGTTTGAGGACGAGGCCGTTCAGGCCGAAGCACCCCTCCCGAAGAAGGCAGCCCCCGGCAAACGCCCACCTCACCGTAGTGATCGCTGACAGCGAACGGGGTCCCGGGAACATTGGCGGAGCGTCATGCATTGAGTCGGCATAACTCAACTTGACTGCCGGAGGGTAGATCATGGCTTCGACGTCCACACCGCTCACCCTGCCCGTGCTGCCGCTCGACGACGAGGTCGTGCTGCCCGGCATGGTGGTGCCGCTGGACCTGAACGACACCGACGTACGCGCCGCGGTGGAGGCCGCCCAGGCCGCCGCCCGCTCCGAGCCGGGCAAGCCCAAGGTCCTGCTGGTGCCACGCGTTGACGGGACGTACCCGGGCACGGGCGTGCTCGGCACCGTCGAGCAGGTCGGCCGGCTCGCCGACGGTGACCCGGGCGCCCTGATCCGCGGCCGCGGCCGCGTGAAGATCGGCGCGGGCACCACCGGCCCGGGTGCGGCGCTGTGGGTCGAGGGGACGAGGATCGACGAGAGCGTGCCCGAGCCGCTGCCCGGTCACGTCACCGAACTGGTCAAGGAGTACAAGGCCCTTGCCACCGCCTGGCTGCGCAAGCGCGGCGCCTGGCAGGTGGTCGACCGGGTGCAGGCCATCGACGACGTCTCCGCCCTGGCCGACAACTCCGGTTACTCGCCCTTCCTGACGACCGATCAGAAGATCGAGCTGCTGGAGACGACCGACCCGGTCGCCCGCCTCAAGCTCGCCACCCAGCACCTGCGCGACCACCTCGCCGAGCAGGACGTCGCCGAGACCATCGCCAAGGACGTCCAGGAGGGCGTCGACAAGCAGCAACGGGAGTTCCTGCTCCGCCGCCAGCTGGAAGCCGTACGCAAGGAACTGCGTGAGCTCAACGGCGAGCAGGACGGCGAGGAGTCCGACGACTACCGCGCCCGTGTGGAGGCCGCCGACCTGCCCGAGAAGGTGCGGGAAGCCGCCCTCAAGGAGGTCGACAAGCTGGAGCGGTCCAGCGACCAGTCCCCGGAGGGCTCCTGGATCCGCACCTGGCTGGACACCGTCCTCGAACTACCGTGGAACGAGCGCACCGAGGACGCGTACGACATCCAGGGCGCCAAGGCGATCCTCGACGCCGAGCACGCCGGCCTGGAGGACGTGAAGGAGCGCATCACCGAGTACCTGGCGGTGCGCAAGCGCCGCAGCGAGCGCGGCCTGGGCGTCGTGGGCGGCCGGCGCGGCGGTGCCGTACTGGCCCTCGTCGGCCCGCCCGGCGTCGGCAAGACCTCGCTCGGCGAGTCCGTCGCGCACGCCATGGGCCGCAAGTTCGTCCGGGTCGCCCTCGGCGGCGTCCGTGACGAGGCGGAGATCCGCGGCCACCGCCGTACGTACGTCGGTGCGCTGCCCGGCCGTGTCGTCCGCGCCATCAAGGAGGCCGGTTCGATGAACCCGGTCGTCCTGCTGGACGAGATCGACAAGGTCGGCTCGGACTTCCGCGGCGACCCCGCGGCCGCCCTGCTCGAAGTCCTCGACCCGGCGCAGAACCACACCTTCCGCGACCACTACCTGGAGGTCGAGCTCGACCTGAGCGACGTCGTCTTCCTCGCCACGGCGAACGTCCTGGAGGCCATCCCGGAGGCCCTGCTGGACCGTATGGAGCTGGTCCGCCTGGACGGCTACACCGAGGACGAGAAGGTCGTCATCGCCCGCGACCACCTGCTGCCCCGTCAGCTGGAGCGTGCGGGACTGCAGTCGGACGAGGTCACCATCGACGAGAGCGCGCTGCGCAAGCTCGCCGGCGAGTACACCCGCGAGGCGGGCGTGCGCACCCTGGAGCGCTCGATCGCCCGGCTGCTCCGCAAGGTCGCGGCACAGCACGAACTGGGCGACCGGGAGCTGCCGTTCACCATCACGGACGGCGAGCTGCGCGGCCTGATCGGGCGGCCGCACCACGTGCCCGAGTCTGCCCAGGACCCGTCGGAGCGCCGCACGGCGGTCCCGGGTGTGGCGACCGGTCTCGCGGTCACGGGAGCAGGCGGCGACGTCCTGTACGTGGAGGCGTCCCTGGCCGACCCGGAGACGGGTGCGGCGGGCCTGACCCTCACCGGTCAGCTGGGTGACGTGATGAAGGAGTCGGCGCAGATCGCGCTGAGCTTCCTGCGCAGCCACGGCGCCGAACTGGAGCTGCCGGTCGCGGACCTGAAGGACCGTGGAGTGCACATCCACTTCCCGGCGGGCGCCGTCCCGAAGGACGGCCCCAGCGCGGGCGTCACGATGACGACGGCCCTGGCGTCCCTCCTCTCCGGCCGCCTGGTCCGCACGGACGTGGCGATGACCGGCGAGGTCTCGCTGACCGGCCGGGTCCTGCCCATCGGCGGCGTGAAGCAGAAGCTGCTCGCCGCGCACCGCGCGGGTGTCACCACGGTGATCATCCCGAAGCGCAACGAGGCCGACCTGGACGACGTCCCCGCGGAGGTGCTGGACAAGCTCGACGTCCACGCCGTGACCGACGTCCGCCAGGTCCTGGAGCTGGCCCTCGCGCCCGCCACGAGCGACGCGAAGCCGGAGGTTCCGGTGGCGGCGTGACGGACGCCATCGGACAAGTGGAGGCCCGGGTCCCGTGAGGGAGGCCCGGGCCTTCGCCCTGCGCAGCGACGGATCAGCCGTTGGCCAGTGCCTGCACCCGGTCCAGCGCTCCGTTGAACTTGTCGTGGTCGCCGACGGTCGGCCCGGACGACGTGTACTGCCACATCGTGTAGTAGCCCCAGCCCGCCGGCAGCGTCCCGGCGTCCGACGCGTACCGGGCGATCCACAGCGGGTTGGCCGAGGCGAAGCCCGCGTAGTTCCCGGTGCAGTCGCTCCACCAGCTCGTCGCCGTGTAGATCACGGCGTCCCGCCCGGTGCGCGCCTTGTACGTGTTGAGGAAGTCGGCGATCCAGCCGACCATCGCGCTCGCCGACTTGCCGTAGCACTCGGCGCCGTACGGGTTCCACTCGATGTCGAGGGTCCCGGGGAGGGTCTTGCCGTCCTTGGACCAGCCGCCGCCGTGGTCGACGAAGTAGTTCGCCTGGGTTGCGCCGCTGGTGGTGTCGGGGGTGGCGAAGTGGTACGCGCCGCGGATCATGCCGACGTTGTACGAGCCGTTGTACTGCTGGGCGAAGTACGGGTTCGTGTAGTACGTCCCCTCGCTCGCCTTCGTGTACGCCCACTTCACCCCGCTGCTCCACAGGGTCGACCAGTCGACGTTGCCCTGGTAGCCGGCGACGTCGACGCCTTCCGTCTGGGTGGCGGCGGTGGGGGCGGGGGCGCCGTTCTGCCCGTCGTGGGCGAGGACGCCCATGCCCATGTGCGCGGAGCCGCGCGGCGGCCTGGCCGAGTCGGCCGCGTCGGCCGGGGCGGTGAGGGCCAGGGAGAGGGCGGCGAGCAGGAGCCCGGCGAGGGTGAAGCGCCGAGGATGAGTTGATCTCGCTAAGGCTCTATTGCTCCGTCTATTGGTCATGATTAGTTCCATATCCCTCGAACGAGTGAACAGGTCTGGATCTCGTGATCGTGCAGGTGATGGGAACGCACCATCTGGTGATGGCGCATGAGTTCGCCTGTGGGTAGAGGGAGAGGGGGCTGGCCGGTGGCGCGCAAGCGGAGGGGGAGGAATGTGTCGCGTGTGCTGGCGGCTCCGTTCACTGTTGCGGCGCCATCGGGGGCGCGGATCCGGGACCGGCTGCGCCTGGAGGAGGTGGATGAGAAGGTGCTGCGCTTAGTGGGCGAGCACCTTGGCCGTCATCAGCGAGCCGACCTTGCCGAACGCGTCAGGCTCGGCCAGGTGAGGACGAAGGACGCGCGGCGTGCGGAGCGGAAGAAGTCCCTGACGGCGGTGTCCTCGTCCCGCTGGGCGGGGGCGATGACCCGGGCTAGTGAGGACCAGTTCCAACTGGCGATGCGCTGCCTGTACGACGAGCGGGCTGGGTTGCGCCGCGCCATCCGCACCATCACCCGCCGCCTGGCCGCCCCCTGTGGTGAGCGCTCTAAAGACGGCGTACGCGGGTACGCGGATCAGTGCGAACGGGTCCAGAAGCAGCGCCGTCTGCACATGCTCCAGGCCAGGCTTGTTGTGGTGGAACAGAAGATCGTCTCTGGTCGGCCGTCGATCACTGTCGGCGGCCGCGGCTTGGCCGGGCTGCGCCACCATCTCGCCGAGGCGGGCCTGGCAGAGGCCGAGTGGCACCAGCGCTGGCAGGCGGCACGGCTGTTCCTCACTGCGGACGGCGAATCCGGCGCCCCAAACGGCAACTACACCATCAGTGTCGACCCCGCAGACGGCACGGTGACCCTCGTGCTGCCCGAACCCTTGCGGCATCTGGCCAACGCGCCCCGAGGCCGCCACCGGCTGTCCTGCACCGTGCGGTTCTCGCACCGCCGCGAGGAGTGGCTCGACCGAATCACCGCACACCGGGCCGTGCGCTACGACATTGTCTGCGACCCGGTCAGCGGCCGCTGGTATCTGGACGCAAGCTGGTCGGCCGACAAGACAGTGCTGCCCACCCCGGATGATCTCAAGGCCTGTGGTGTGCGGCTGCTGGGCGTTGATCTGAACGCCGACCACCTTGCCGCCTGTGTCCTCGACCCGCACGGCAACCCGGTCGGCGATCCGATCACCGTCCCGCTCGACCTGACTGGCTCCACCAGCACGCGGGACGGCCGCCTGCGCACCGCGATCAGCCAGCTGATCGCCCTCGCCCGCCAGCACGGCTGTGCCGGGATCGCCATCGAGAACCTGGGCTTCACCGACGCCCGTGTCACCGGGCGGGAGACGATGGGCCGGGGCCGGCGCGGGAAGACGTTCCGCCGCACGGTGGCCGGGATCCCCACCGCCCGCTTCCGTGAACGCCTGCGCGGCATGGCGTATCACGCGGGGCTGGTGGTGGTCGCGGTCGATCCGGCCTACACCAGCCGCTGGGGCGGCCAGTACTGGACCACACCCCTGCAGGAGCAGACCAAGAAGACCACGGTCACCCGGCACCACGGTGCCGCGGTGGCCATTGGCAGGCGCGCCCTCGGCTTTGGGATTCGGCGTCGGCCAGGTGTGACCGGCCACCACCGGAGGATGGTGGCACGGAGAGCTACCGGCCAGACCGCATCCCTGCCGCGGGCGTGCGGGACTGCGAGCCCACCCAGGACAGCGGGCACGCCCACCCGGGGCGGCAAGACCCGACTGTGCCGAGGTGACCAGCTCGCGTTGTTCCCCGGCCCTCAAGACCGTTCGGAGGGTCACCGGACGATACGTCCGGATCACGGTGAGCTGGCAAACCCTGGCCAGCAACCCCAGGAACGGTCTGTGCACGGGCATGGCGTGTCTCCGAGGGCTCGGTGATGCTCGGCGGGCAAGCGCTGAGGTGCCGATGCGTTGCTGGCGTGGGCACGTCAGTCGTCTCTTGGCAAGGAAGCTACGCACGTAGAAGAGCGGGTGGGAAGGGGGCCCGGGGTCTGCCGTTGGTCTAGCCCTGCGAAATACTTGTGGAGCTGCGGCAACGACGGGGACTGGCGGAAACTTTCAGGATCGGGAAACCGAGGCAGGGGCTGACGTGCACGAAGGCGGAAACGCGGACGAGGGCCGACTGTCGTCCCAGACGTCACCGAGCGGCGCGGACCAGGAATACCTGTCCCTTGAGCGCGAACTGACCGTTCTGCTGCGGCGCGCCCGGGCCAGCCAGGGCGAGATGGCCCGCGAGGTCCACCCCGACCTGGAGTCCGCCGCGTACGGCCTCCTCGTACGCCTGGACGAGCACGACCGGCTGCGCGCCACCGAGCTCGCCGCCTACATCGGCGTGGGCAAGGCCACCATGTCCCGCCAGCTGCGCGCCCTGGAGGACCTGGGCCTGGTCGCCCGCGAACCCGACCCGGCGGACGGGCGGGCCTGGCTGGTCCACCTCACGGAGGAGGGGCACCGCCGGGTGAGCAAGGTCCGCGACGCGCGGCGGGCGCGCTACGTCAGCCAGCTGGCCCATTGGGACCGGCGCGAGGTGGCGGAACTGGCGCGGCTGCTGGGGGAGTTGAACCGGGGCATGGAGAAGTAGGCCTCGCCCGGCTGCCTTCGAGCGCCGGCACCGGTGAGGCGCAGGGTCGCCTCCGCGCCCCCGTCGGGATTGTTGCGGAAGGTGAGGCGGGCGCCGAGCAGCCGGGCCTGACCGGAGGCGATGGTCAGGCCCAGGCCCGTTCCCGCGGACCCGCAGCCGGTGCGGAACCGCTGGGGACCGGAGGCGGTGAGGACGCTCAGCAGGTCGGGCGGGAAGCCGGGGCCGTGGTCGCGGCCCCCGACGATCGCTCCCTCGTAGTCCTCGTCCACGTCGACCGTCACCGACGGGGCACCGTGCCGCAGCGCGTTGGTGACCAGGTTGGTGAGGATCCGCTCCACGCACCGCGGATCGGTCTCCGCGAGCGTGTCCGCGACGATCCGCACCTCCACCCCCTCCAGCCCGGCAGCCGCGCGGCGGGCCGTCGCGCCGACCTGGCGCGGCTCGGTCACCAGCGACACCGCGTGGGCGACGAGGCGGGCGACTTCGAGGACGTCCTCGACCAGCCCGCGCAGCTACAACAACTTCGCCTGGCCGGGTAAGTACTGACCCGCGCTTCGGGGGATGCGGTGTCCACCGCACCCCCTTCCGCACCCCCCTTCGCCCTGAAAGGCAGCGCCACCACATGACCCTCACGACAGCCTGGATCCGCCCCCTGGCCGAGGCGCCCGCCGGCGCGAAGGAGGTGCACGGCTCACGCAGCCGCACCCGCCAGGACCTGTTCACCGAATGTGTCCTGATCGTCTCCGCCTGCGCCTGGACGGCGTTCATACGCAACGCCGTCAAGTAGCCCACCGGCTCACAGCTCCACGTACACGACCGTCGCGTCGTCATGCGTCTTGCTGCGCCGCAGATACGTCCGCGCCTCCGCGTCGGCCCGTTCCAGCATCCGTACCCGGTCGACCAGCGCCTGCGCCCCCTCCTTCCGTACAAAGCGGAAGCAGTCCGCCCAGTCGCCCTCACGGAACTTCTCCACCCATCGGGTGGCGCCGTCCGTCAGGGCGGCCAGGGCCCGCACGTCGCCCCGCGACAGCGCGCCCGTCACCGCCCGCTCCGCCACGGCCGGATCCGCGGCGGCCGTATAGAAGCCGCCCTCCTTGTTCCGGACCGTCGAGTCCACGATGGCGTCAGTCGCCAGGGACGTCCGCGGCAGCCGGGACAGACGGTCGTCCAGGAGGGACGTGACCGTGCCCTCCGGTGACTCCACCAGCAGGGCCGAGTCCGACAGGACCAGGTACTCCAGCGTCTCCACGCCCCACCGCGCCACAACCACCGTTGCCTGTGGGGTGCGTGGGTGAGAAAGGTCACAAGTGGCGGAATGTGTCTCCGCCGTACGTGTGATGGCGCGGGCCAGCGCCTCCTGCAGCGGAACATCCGGGAGGGAAACGGTCAGTTCGGTCAGGGCGCCGCCCAGGCGCGATGTGTACCAGGGGACCGAATGCAGACAGCCCGTCCCGCCGCGCGGTGGCGTCACCCCGTCCAGGACGACGAGGGTTCCACCCTGGCCGGAAGCAGGCAGCGTGGCCGCGGCGAAGTCCTCGTTGGGGTAGGTGGGATCACCCGGCTCCGAAACAAGTTCCGTATGCATTCGGCCAGTCTGCACGACGTCTTCACAAGGTTCGCCAAAGCCTGGCATCGGTCGCCGAATTGGCGCACCCGCGCAGGTCAGACGCCCTGTTTGGGGTGGAATCCGTGGTTCCGGGAAGCCGTGGCGGCGAATACTGCCACCGCCCGGCGCGGACGTCCAACCGGCCTGCCGTACAGGGCCGCTGAACCGTTCCCAGGAACTTGCCCGCCAACTCTCCTCCGATGTTCACTCCTTCGGGTGGCGGGCCAGGTGATGCTCGTCCACTGCCCACCGGCACTGGGAGGGTCGGCACCGTACTGGGCGTACGTACAGTCGACGTCAGTTGACGGAGCGTCACACCCGGGCCCATGAGTACCACGAGTCAGGATTGCGAGCACCGGTGCACAAGACGCGGCCTCGTCGTACAGGCAAGCAGACGGACCCCGCAGCGGGCGTGGAGCACACGTCCGGCAGCACCGCCACCACCACCGGCAAGGGCCGGCCCACGCATGTGCGCAACCGGCTCGTCGTCGCCGTGGCCGTGGTGGCCGCCGCCATAGCCGGGGCCGGTGTCCCTTCCGTCCTCACCGCCTCCGGGCAGCTCAGCGACTCCCAGGACCTGGTGACGCTCGCCGGGCAGACCCAGAACGCGCTGGCCCTGGCTCATTCGCTCGCCGACGAGCGCGACGAGGTGACCTCCTACATCGCCGCCGGGCGGCCCAAGTCCAAGGCGCCCTCCGAGCAGCGCAGCGCCCGCGTCGACCGGCAGGTCGAGGAGCTGCAGCAGAACACCGACACACCGGCCGCCCTCCGCAGCGACCTCGACGGCATCGCCGCGCTGCGCCGCTCCGCGCTCACCGGCAAGAGCGACGCCCTGCAGACCCACGACGCCTACTCCGCCGCCATCACCGAACTGCACCGTCTCGCCGAGCAGCTGGCGCAGCAGATGCCGCCCCGCGCCGGATCGGGCGCCTACGCGCTCGCCGAGCTGGACACGGCCGTGCAGCAGGCCGCCGCCGCCCGCGGTCTGCTCCTCGCGGCGCTCAACGTGCCCAGCAGCACCCAGACGGTCATCAGCCCGGTCACCGGACTGCCGACCACGGTCACCTCCTCGTCGGCCGCCGACACCAAGCAGCGGGCCGCGCTGACCGCCGCCGCCCAGCAGGCCCGGCTGCGCTCCGACGCGGCCCTCGCCGACTTCCACGACACGGCGACCAAGGCCGCCCGGACGTCGTACGACTCCACGGTGACCGGCCCCGAGGTCAACTCCGCCGAGAAGTACCTGGCCAGGCTCACCGACCAGCCGACGCTCTCCGAATCCGAGCTCGGCACCAGCGCCTCGAAGGTCGACGCCGCGCTCTCCGCCCGTATAGACGCGATGCGCGGCGCGGAGTCCGCTCTCTACGACCGCCGCACCAAGGACCTGGCCCAGCTGCGCAACGACGACGTCAGCGCGCTCGAGCTGCGTATCGCCGTCCTCGGCGCCCTGATGCTGCTCGCCGTCGGCATCGCCACGGCGATGGCCCGCAGTCTCACCCGGCCGCTCTCCGTGCTGCGCCGCGGCTCGGCCCGGCTCGCCGAGGCGGCGGACCCCGCCGCCGAGGAGCCGGTCACCTTCACCGGCCGCAACGACGAGTTCGCGCAGGTCGTCCGCTCCGTGAACGCCCTGCACGCGCACGCCGCGGCCCTCAGCGAGCGCATCCTCACGCTGGAGGCCGACCGCAAGCACCTGGTCGGCCAGCGCCAGAGGATGGCGGACGCCCGTGAGGAGCTGCGCGCCGAGCTCGCCGAATCCGCCGCCCAGTTGGCGCGGCTGCGGGAGAGCATCGGCGGCACGTTCGTGAACCTCTCCCTGCGCACCCTCGGCCTGGTCGAGCGCCAGCTCGCCGTCATCGAGAGCCTGGAGGAGCGCGAACAGGACCCCGAGCGCCTGGCCACGCTCTTCAAGCTCGACCACTTCGCGACGGTCATGCGCCGCCACAGCGAGAACCTCCTGGTCCTCGCCGGCACCGAGCACGTCCAGCAGAGCGCGCACCCCGTCCCGCTCGTCGACGTCGTCCGCGCGGCGGTCAGCGAGATCGAGCGCTACGAGCGTGTCCGCATCGCCGTGCTGCCGCCGCACGCACACGTGGCGGGCTTCGCCGCGGACGACCTCTCGCACCTGCTGGCGGAGCTGATGGAGAACGCCACCTCGTTCTCCCCGCCGGACCTGCCCGTCGAGGTCTCCGGCTGGCTCCTGGAGAACGGCGAGGTCATGCTCTCCGTCCAGGACGAGGGCATCGGCATGACCGCCGAACGCCTGACCCGCCTCAACACCCGCCTCGCCGAGTTCGACCCCGAGTCCCCCTACGACCAGGAGGGCGAGGAGGGCCTGGGCCTCGGCCTTTACGTCGTCGCCCGCCTCGCCCACCGCCACGGCGTCCGCGTCCAGCTGCGCGAACAGAAGCAGGGCGGCGTCGCGGCGGTGGTGGTCCTCCCGACCCCCCTGCTGGCGGCAGCCCCCTCCGCCGCGGTCCCGTCGTCGGCCTCCCCGGCGACCGGCAGCGCGCTCACCTTCTCCCTTCCGGGAGCGGACGCGGAGGCCAACTCCAACGAACTCCACGCCCGCCAGAAGCCGACGGACCCGCTGGTGGCCCTGGCGGAGAAGGCCCTCCAGCACGAGACGCCCGCGCCGGCCGAAACCACGATGGAACTCTTGCTCCCGGACCGGGCGTCCGAGGCCCATGGCCAGCCGGCCGCCGAGGGGACACAGGCCCATGGCCGACCCGCGCCCGAGGCGAACGAGGCCCACCCGCCCATCGCGTCCGGGATGATCCCGCCCCAAGCCCGACCGGCAGCCGCCGACGGCGAGTCCGCTCCACAGGGGCCATCCGCAGTCGACGACGAAAGTGGTACCGGTGGTGCGGGTGGGAACATCCCCGCCGAAGGCGAAGCCGAGGCGGAACACACCCGCGCCCAGGACGAGGAGCAGCTCACCGACAAGGGCCTCCCCAAGCGCACCCCCAAGATCACCGCCCCGGCCGCGCCCCCGGCGCAGCGCCCCCGCACCGTGGACGCGGACGCCCTCCGCCGACGACTCGGCGGCTTCCGTACCGGCGCCCAGGCCGGCTACAGCGCCGTGGAGGCGGAGATCGCCGAACAGACCGCCCAGAACCAGATGCCGGGCACCGCACCAGCCGTATCCGAAGAAACCACGGGGGGCACCGTCGAGGAGGCAAGCAGTTGACCGCGCCCAGTACCTTCGGACTGAGCAGTGAAGCCCGCAACCTGCACTGGCTGCTGACGAACCTGGTCGAGGAGGTGCCGGGCATCCAGTCAGTAGCGGTGGTTTCCTCGGACGGCCTGCTCCTGCTCTCCTCCGACCCCGGCCTCCCCCACGCTCGAACAAACTCGCGCGGGGGGACCCCCATCGACGAGGCCCGTCAGACCCGGGGCGCCAGGCCCACGGGCCCCCGGGGCTCCTCCGCCGACCTCGCCACCATCGTCTCCGGCATCGGCAGCCTCACCATCGGCGCGGCCAGGCTGATGGACTCCGGCCCCGTGAAGCACACGATGGTCGCGATGGAGGAGGGCAGCCTGTTCGTGATGTCGATCAGCGACGGCAGCCTGCTCGGCGTGCACGGCTCCGCGGACTGCGACATGAGCGTGGTTGCGTACCACATGGCCCTGTTCGTGGGCCGCGCCGGCCACGTCCTGACGCCGGAACTCCGCAGCGAGCTACGAAAATCCCTGGAGACGGATTCCGCCGGGAGCCACCGATGAGCAGTACGCCCAGGAAGCTTCCCGTCCGTGGCGGCGACCGCAAGCCGGCCCGCGTGCGCCCCTACTCGCTCACCGGCGGCCGCACCCGCTTCGGCCACGTCCTCCTGGTGGAGACGTTCGTGGCCGCGCTCGACGCCCCGGAGGAGCGCAAAGAGCTGACGAATGGATCGCTCAGCACCCGGGTCATGCCCGAGATGCAGGCCATCGTCGAACTGTGCCGCCGTATGCGCACGGTGGCAGAGATCGCAGCACTGCTGAAGATGCCGCTGGGCGTGGTCCGCGTGCTGCTCAGCGACCTCGCGGACCAGGGAAGAATCCGCGTGTACGGAACAGGTACCGGTCACGGCACGGGCCGCCCGGACCGCGCACTGCTGGAAAGGGTGCTGAGTGGACTCCGTCGCCTTTAGAGACACCGCCTTCGCGGACACCGACGAGGATCTGAAGTCCTGGCAGACGGACCGCACCCGTGCCCCGATCGCGACGAAGATAGTCGTGGCGGGCGGTTTCGGCGTCGGCAAGACGACCCTGGTCAGCGCCGTCTCGGAGATCACGCCCCTGCAGACCGAGGCGCTGATGACCGAGGCGAGCGAGGAGACCGACGACCTCACCGCCACGCCGGGCAAGCTGACCACCACCGTGGCCATGGACTTCGGCCGTCTCACGCTCGACGACGACCTGGTGCTCTATCTGTTCGGCACGCCGGGCCAGCAGCGGTTCTGGTTCATGTGGGACGACCTGGTGCGCGGTGCGATCGGCGCGGTCGTCATGGCCGACACCCGTCGCCTCAAGGACTGCTTCCCCGCGCTCGACTACTTCGAGAGCTGCGGACTGCCGTACGTCGTCGCGGTCAACCACTTCGACGGCAGCGAGCTGTTCGAACCGGAGGACGTGCGGGAGGCGTTGACGATTCCCGCGCACATACCTGTAATGATCATGGACGCGCGCCGCCGGATCTCGGTGATCGAGACCCTGCTGTCCCTGGTGGGCCACGCGCTGGACGTCACCCCCGAGTAGCCCCCGGCAGCCCACCGGAGCAGTCCCCGAGCAGTCCCCGAGTAGGAGAACAGCCCCGCATGCGGAAGATACTCGTCGTAGGAGCCGGCCAGTCCGGTCTTCAGATCGCCCTCGGACTCCAGTCGCACGGGTACGAGGTCACCCTGATGTCGAACCGGACGGCGGACGAGATCCGCTCCGGCCGGGTCATGTCGACGCAGTGCATGTTCCACACGGCACTGCAGCACGAGCGCGATCTCCAGCTGAACTTCTGGGAGTCCCAGGCCCCGAAGATCGAAGGACTCGGCGTCTCGGTCGCGGCCCCCGGCTCGCACGACCCGGGTCCGACGCAGCGTGCGATCGACTGGGTGGGCAGGCTCGACGGGTATGCGCAGTCGGTGGACCAGCGGGTGAAGATGGCCGGCTGGATGGAGACCTTCGCACAGCGCGGCGGCCAGCTGGTCATCCACGGCGCGGCGGTCTCCGACCTCGACTACTTCTCCCGCACCTACGACCTGGTCCTCGTCTCGGCGGGCAAGGGCGAGCTGGTGTCCATGTTCGGCCGGGACGCCTCCCGTTCGCCGTACACGGAGCCGCAGCGCGCCCTCGCCGTCTCCTACGTCCACGGCCTCGGCCCCCGCCCCGAGCACCCCGACCACGAAGCGGTCCGCTGCAACCTGGTGCCCGGCGTGGGCGAGCTGTTCGTCATGCCGACGCTGACCACCTCCGGCCGCGCCGACATCCTCTTCTGGGAGGGCATACCCGGCGGTCCGCTCGACGTCTTCGGTGGCGTCAAGGACCCGGCGGAACACCTCTCCCTGACCCTGGAACTCATGGAGAAGTTCACGCCCTGGGAGTTCGAGCGGGCCCGGAAGGTCGAACTGACCGACGCGGGCGGCGTGCTGTCCGGCCGCTACGCCCCCACCGTCCGCAACCCCGTCGGCCGGCTGCCCGGCGGCGGACTGGTCCTCGGTGTCGCGGACGTCGTCGTCGCCAACGACCCGATCACCGGCCAGGGCTCCAACTCGGCCTCCAAGTGCGCGGCTTCGTACCTCGCGTCGATCCTGGAGAACGGCGAGAAGGAGTTCGACGAGACCTGGATGCAGGCCACGTTCGACCGCTACTGGGACACCGCACAGCACGTCACCAAGTGGACGAACGCGATGCTCGCCCCGCCGCCGGAGCACATCCTCAACCTGATCGGCGCGGCCGGTCAGCTCCAGCCGGTCGCCGACCGCTTCGCCAACGGCTTCAACGACCCGTCCGACTACGAGAACTTCTTCTACGAGCCGGAGAAGGCGGCGGCCTACCTGGCGGAAGTGACCGGCTAGGTGCCCTTGGGGCGCCGGTCCGGACGTACGGCGCCCAGGATCGGGAAGGACGCGACCGGCGAGACCCTGACCGTCTCGCCCGTCCGCGGCGCCTGGATCATCATGCCCTCGCCCAGGTACATCGCCACATGCGTGGCATCCGGGAAGTAGATCACCAGGTCGCCCGGGCGCAGCTTCTTCAGCGGGATCCGCGGCAGCCGCGCCCACTGCTCCTGGCTGGTGCGCGGGATCGGTGTACCGGCCCTGGCCCAGGCCTGGGAGGTCAGGCCCGAGCAGTCGTACGACTTCGGGCCCTCGGCCCCCCACCGGTACGGCTTCCCGAGCTGCCGCACGGCGTACCCGAGGGCCCGGGCGCCCTTCTTCGACGGACGGCGTTCGCCGCTCAGCACACCGGACGCCATCAGCTGCCGCTGCGCCGCGGCGGTGCCCTTCTTCTCCAGTGCGCCGAGCGCGGCCAGCTGTTCCGGGGTGAGGGAGGCGAGGAGTTTCTCGACGTCCTTCAGACGCGCCTGTACGTCGTCACGGTCCTTCTTCTGCCGAGCGGCGAGGGCCAGTTGATCGTCGAGGGCCTTCCGCGCCGCGCGGTCCACCTCGCCGGCCTGCTTCTCACTCGCGGCCAGCCGCCCGACCGCCTCGACCCGCTCCCGCGCCAACTGGCCGATCACATGCCCCTCGTCGAGCGCCTGCTGGGGGTTGCGGGCGAGCAGCAGACGTACGTACGCGGAGATCTCGGTGCTGCCCTGGTACTGCTGTGTGGCCAGGCGGCCGGCGGCGACCCGGCTGTCGTGCAGCGAGCGGCGGGCCACGGCCAGTTCGCCGTCGAGGCGGGCCACTTCCGCACGCTGCTTCGTCAGCTTCTCCGCGGTGGCGTTGTAGGTCTCGGTGGCCTTCTCGGCCTCCCGGTACAGCCGCTGCAGATCCGTCAGCTGCTGGGCGACGGTACGCCCGCCGGGCTCCGCCCCGGGCACGGCCGCGGCGGGCGGCGGTACCAGGAGAGCGCCGGCGGCCATCGCCACCGAGCAGACCAGGCGTGCAAGCCTTCCTGACACATCATCACCTCCGGTGCGGGGCAGCCCCTCTGCTCCGCACAGTCAGGTGTTGACGTCTCCACGGCCAAAAACGCGCTGCGTGTGCGCCGGCCGGCGCAAGCTCGTCACCCGTCCGTGTCGTCCGGCTTGCGGCCCGGCGTGGCGTCTGGATCGGCGTCCGGCTTGGACCACGGCCACTTCAGCTTCCCGCTGTCCTTCCACCCCTCGGGGTCGTACTCGTACTTCCAGCCCTGCGGCAGCCCGAGCCGTTTGCTGTGGCCGCGCGGCACGCGCCGGTAGACGACCACGGTGGGCCGGCCGCCTGCCGCGTCCGGTACGGGGATGCGGTACGTCTTGGGCGGGTGCCCGGTGGGGCCCACGAGGACGGGCAGCACGCGGCCGTCCATCGGCCCGCCCACGAACGGTGTCTCTTCGCTCTTCACGGCACCAGTCTCAGACATCCTCGGCCAGCGCCTGCACCAGCGCGGCGGTCTGCGGGTCGCGGTCCGCGGTCACCGAGAGGACGGCCACGAACTGCTCGACCAGCCAGTCCCGCAGCTCGTCGAGCGGCGGCCGCTTGTCCTCGTCGAGCCAGATCAGGGAGGCCGCCTCGACCGCGGTGATCCACATCCGCACGGTCATACGCAGCAGCAGCCCGGGGTCCGTGACCCCCAGATGGCTCAGGATGTGCTCGGCGGCCGCCCGCCGGACCCCGTCCACGATGGCGGTCGTCCGGGACGTCTCCACCACGCTCCCGCCCTGCAGCAGCGCACTGAACCCGGCGTCGTGCTGGTCGACGAAGGCGAGATACCGGTCGAGAGCCCGGGCCAGCCGGGGCAGCAGCGGCCCGACCCGCGCCTCGTCGAAGCACTGCTGAAGCTCATCTGCGGCGGACCGCAGGGCAGCCTCGTAGAGCTGTTGCTTCCCGCCGGGGAAGTACCGGTAGACGAGCGGTCGCGAGACCCCGGCCGCCTCCGCCACGTCGTCGAGGGAGACGTCCTCGGGGGCGCGGTGCGCGAAGAGGTTCAGCGCGGCTTCGAGCAGCTGGCTGCGGCGTTCCTCGACGCTGAGGCGGCGGTAGGCCGGCGCGGCAGGGGTCATGGGTGCAGCGTAGTCGGCGGCTGCGGGTGCGTCGTGGCTGGTCGCGCCCACGCGGCGGAGCCGCATATGTCACGGCCCGCGCCCCCTCAGG
>NZ_JBFBBE010000101.1:0-10024 GCF_040682555.1 Streptomyces sp. NPDC051172 | reverse complement strand
CACCACTCCGGCGTCCACGGTCCTGATGGCCGACATCATCGGGTCGATCCTGCCCCCCCTCAGGGGCGCGGGGAACTGCGCGAGAAGCCCCCACCGGCCCGCAAACTGCATCAGGCCAGCAGCCCCGAGCTCTTCCACAGCCGTCGGCCGACACCCCGCAGCACACCAATGTCGTCCAAGAAGTCGGTCAACCTCTTCGCGCCGGTCTGCATGACCTCCCTCCGGTGCCCGCTGCCGCGAACCTGCGCCATCGCCTCCCGCTTGTCCAGCCCGACATTCGTGTACACCTCGGGGTTGACGAAGGCGACGGAAAACACCCGCGCGAACTCACCGGACGTCACCCTGGTGAACTCCTGTGACCACCGCGGCGCCGTCACCATCTGCCGCCGCAGCTCCTCCCGCGCGTACCGCACATGCCGGGCCTCCTCCACGACATGGATCCGCGTGACCCCCCGTATCAGCGGCTGCACCCGCTCGTCCGGAAACGTCAGCCGCTGCATCCAGTCGAGCACCTCCTCCCCGAGGAGCGTGGCCGTGAAGGACCCGGGCGTGGTGGAGATCGTCTTGAACAGCCGCCCCAGGTTCTGGTGCACCCGGGCCACCGGATACCACGGCGCGTCCCCGCGCGAGATCAGCCGCGCGAACATCTTCGAGTGCCGGCACTCGTCCTCGATCTCGGTCAGCGCGTACCGCACATGCGCGCTCGTGGCCGCCTTGTCGTAGATGTGCCGTACCAGCAGCTGCATGAGGATCAGCTCGAACCAGATGCCGAGGGAGGCCAGCGCGGCCGCCTCGTGCTGCGACAGCAGGATCCGCTGCTCCTCGCCCATCCGCTTCCACAGGGGCGTGTCGTACAGCGACACCAGCTCCGGCGGCCAGAACCACTTGCCCTCCTCGAAGGGCGCGTCCCAGTCCAGTTCCTTGTCCGGGTCGAAGGAGTGCTTGGCGGAGGAGGCGAGGAGCCGTTCGGCCACCTGTTCGCGGTCCTTGAGCAGCCCGAGCGCGTCGCGCAGACCGTCCAGCGCGTCGGCTTCCGTCAGGGTCGTCATCGTTCTCCCACCTCTGTTACCCGGGGTCACATCCTCCATCGCTTATGAGACTGCTTGTCAGCAAGCTCGTCAATCCCCTGCGCGCGACTTGTTGACCCGGCGTCTACCACGTGTGAGCCTGCGAAGCATGCCGACTTACGATCTGTACGCCATGGACTCGGGAGACCCTCTCTGGCAGGTGCCGGCGACCGGCGCGGCCCGCTTCAGCTGGGAGGCCATGTTTGTTGGCCAAAAGAATGGCTCCGGCCGCGACCGCCTGCTCGCCCTGTACCAGAAGGGCAAGGACAAGCAGTGGGACGGCCAGAAGCGCATCGACTGGGATCTGGAAGTCGATCCTTACGACCCCCTCGGCACCCCCGACGAGTCCATGTCGCTCTACGGCACCAAGCACTGGGCCAGGATGAGCGACAAGGACAAGGGCGAGCTGCGCAGGCACTACGCCTCCTGGCAGTTCAGCCAGTTCCTGCACGGCGAGCAGGGTGCGATGATCTGCGCCGCCCGGATCGTGGAGTCGGTCCCCGACCTGGACGCCAAGTTCTACTCGGCGACCCAGACCATGGACGAGGCACGGCACGCGGAGATCTACGGCCGCTTCCTGCACGAGAAGATCGGGATGCTCTACCCGATCAACGACAACCTGCAGTCGCTGCTCGGCGACACCCTCCGCGACAGCCGCTGGGACATGCCCTACCTCGGCATGCAGGTCCTCATCGAGGGCCTGGCCCTGGCCGCCTTCGGCATGATCCGCGACACCACCGACAAGCCGCTGCCCAAGCAGATCCTCGCCTACGTCATGCAGGACGAGGCCCGGCATGTGGCCTTCGGCCGGATGGCGCTGCGCGACTACTACAAGCAGCTCACCGACGCCGAACTGCGTGAACGCGAGGAGTTCGTCATCGAGGGCTGCTATCTGATGCGGGACCGGCTGCGCGGGGTCGAGGTCCTGGAGAACTTCGGCATTCCGACCGCCGAGGCGGAGGAGTACAGCGAACAGTCCGAATTCCTCGCGCTGTTCCGGCAGTTGCTGTTCTCCCGCATCGTCCCCTGCGTCAAGGACATCGGCCTGTGGGGCAAGCGGCTGCAGCAGGCGTACGTCGACATGGGCGTGTTCGAGATGGGCGACTCGAACCTGGACCTGTTGATGGCCCAGGACGAGGAGATCGCGGAACGACTGGACGCGGAACGGTTCGCCGCGGAGGAGCAGGAACGGGTGGCGGAGGTGACGGACGCGATCGAGGCGGGCGCGGCCGCGGGCGAGAGCTAGACCGGGCACCCCAGGTCGTCCGGCACCTCCAGCGGCACCGGCTCGGCTCCCTGCGCCGGGAACGACGTCCGCAGCGTGAAGGCGTACGGCGTGGGTCCGTTCGCGCGCAGGTGCAGCAGCCGCTGCTCGGCCTCCGCGACCGTCGGCCGGTGCCCCGCCGGAACCCACCACAGGACCACCATCGCCTCCTGCACCCGCTCGAAGAACTCCCGGCGGCGGGCCAGCATCTCGCGGTGGCGGCCCTGGTACATGTATGCCGTCAGGGCGTTGCTGTCGCGCCACACCGACATGTTGATGATCAGCCACTCGTCACCGAAGACGGGCACGTCCGTGGCGTTGCCCGAGTCGCTCTCGAGCCGCCAGACGAAACCGTCCGCCGCGTCGGCGTCGGCGTTCACGGGGTCGAGGTTGTCGACGAAGTCCTTCAACTGCGGTGAATCCAGAGGGGCTTTGAGGCGTCCGATGTTGACCTGGGCGAGTTGGTACGCGGCATCGGGTGTCGTCATGGACCGAACGATAGGTCGGGAGGCCCGGCGATCCCAGACCATGTCTCAGCATGTGAGCCCCGTCGGCCGAGCCGGTCCAGGATCAGCCCTCAACTTCCGCTGCCGGGCGGAGAGTTCAGCACCGCCCGCATCACGTCCCGGGCGATCGGAGCGGCCATCCCGCCCCCGGTGATGTCCCCCCGCTCCGCCGACGCGTCCTCCACCACCACGGCCACCGCCACCCTCGGCAGCACCTCGCGCTCGCTCTGCGCCCAGGACACGAACCAGGCGTACGGCATACCGGAGTTGCCGATGCCGTGCTGGGCGGTGCCGGTCTTGCCGCCGACGATCGCGCCAGGGATCGCGGCGTTCGTGCCGGTGCCCTCCGTCACGACGTCCTCCATCAGCTGCTTCATGACGTCGGCGGTCTCCGGGCGCATCGCCTGGCGCGCCGGGCGCGAGCCCGCCGTGGTCATCGTGGCGCCGTTGCCCGTGGTCGTCCGCTCCACCAGATACGGCGAGCGCACCTGCCCGCCGTTCGCCACGGCCGCCGCGACCATCGCCATCTGCAGCGGCGTGGCCCGCGTGTTGTACTGCCCGATCGACGACAGCGCGAGCTGCGCCCGGTCCACGGAGGTGTCGAAGGTACTCGGCGCCACGGAGAAGGGGATCCGCAGCCGGGCGTCGTTGAAGCCGAAGGCCTTCGCCGCGGCCCCCATGCGCTTGGCCCCCACATCCACCCCGAGCTTCGCGAACACCGTGTTGCAGGACCACGCGAAGGCCTCCCGCAGCGTGGCGTCCTCGCAGCCGTCGCCCTCGTTCATCAGCATGGTCGTGGTACCCGGCAGCCGGTACGGGTCCGGCGAATCGGTCGGCCGGTCGATGTCCAGGACGGCACCGGCGTCCAGCGCGGCGGCCGCGGTGACCACCTTGAACGTCGAACCCGGCGGATACGTCTGCCGCACCGCCCGGTTGAGCATCGGCTTGTCCGGATCGTCGTTCAGCCGGACCCAGGACCGCTCCGTCGCCGCGGCGTTCCCCGACAGCACCGCCGGGTCGTACGACGGACTCGACACCAGTGCCAGTACCCGCCCCGTCGCCGGCTCGATCGCAGCCACCGCACCCCTGCGCCCGTCGAGCCCCTGGTACGCCGCCCGCTGTGCCGCCGGGTTGAGGGTCGTCACGACGTTGCCGCCCCGGCCCTGGGCCCGCGTGAGGTCACCCACCAGGGGGAACGGCGAGAGCATCGGGTCGGTGCCGGACAGCACCGGGTCCCCGGCGTGCTCCAGCAGCGTGGTGCCGTACACCTGCGAGGCGAAGCCGGTGACGGGGGCGTACAGGGGGCCGTCCGTGTACGTCCGTTCGTAGCGGAGCTGCTCGCCGGAGTCCCGGGAGCCGGTGACGCTCTGCCCGCCGACCAGGATGTTGCCGCGTGGCCGCTCGTAACGGGCGATGGTGGCGCGGCGGTTGGCGGGATTGGCGTCGAAGGTCCTGGCGCTCAAGATCTGGATGCGGACGGCGTTGACGAGGAGCGCCACGAGCAGGAGGGCGCAGAAGAAGGCGGCGTGCCGGATGTGTCTCGCCATCAGGGCGCCACCTCCCCGTTGTACTGCCGCCGCGCCGAATGGCTCACCCGGATCAGCAGCGCCACGATCGCCCAGTTGGTGACCAGCGACGAGCCGCCCTGCGCGAGGAACGGCATCGCCATGCCGGTCAGCGGGATCAGCCCGGTCACCCCGCCCGCGATCACGAACACCTGGAGCGCCACGATCGAGGCGAGGCCGACCGCAAGCAGCCGGCCGAAGGGGTCGCGCAGGGCGAGACCGGCCCGGTAACCGCGCTCCACGAGGAGGCCGTAGAGGAGGAAGAGCGCGGACAGACCCGCCAGACCCAGTTCCTCTCCGGCCGTCGCGAGGATGAAGTCGGACTTCGTCGCGAAGCCGATGAGGATCGCATGGCCGAGACCGAGGCCGGTGCCGAGTACTCCGCCCGCCGCGAAGGCGAACAGGGACTGCGCGACCTGATTGGGGCCCTGTCCCGCCTCGATCGTCGCGAAGGGGTGCAGCCAGTCCTGGACCCGGCTGTTCACATGCGGTTCCAGCCAGCCGACGGCCACCGCGCCCGCGGCGGCCAGCAGCAGCCCCACGGCGATCCAGCCGATGCGCCCGGTGGCGACGTACAGGAGGACCACGAACAGACCGAAGAACAGCAGCGAGGTGCCGAGGTCGCGCTCCAGCACCAGCACGCCCACACTCGCCAGCCAGCTGGCGAGAATCGGACCGAGCACCCGGCCCGTGGGCAGCTGGACCTTCCTGAACCGCCAGACCTGACGCCCGGTGTACGCGAGCGCACTGCGGTTGGCCGCCAGATACGCGGCGAAGAACACGGCGAGCAGCACCTTCGCGAACTCGCCCGGCTGGATGGAGAATCCGGCGATCCGCACCCAGATCCGGGCGCCGTTCACGGCCGGGAAGAGGATCGGGAGCGCCAGCAGGAAGAGCGCGGTGACGACGAAGACGTACGCGTACCGCTGGAGCACCCGGTAGTCCCGGAGCATCAGGACGACCCCGATGAACAGGGTGACGCCGAGTGTGGACCACACGAGCTGGGTGGGGGCCGCCTGGTCGTGGGGCGTCTCCAGGTCCAGCCGGTGGATGAGCACCAGACCGATGCCGTTGAGCAGCACCCCGATGGGCAGCAGCAGCGGGTCGGCGTACGGCGCCCGCATCCGCACCGCCCAGTGGGCGAGCAGCGCGAGCACGCCGAGCCCGGCGCCGTAACCGGCGGCGCCGGGCGGGACGGTGCCGTTCCTGGCGAGGCCCACGGCGCAGTAGCCGTACACGCAGAGCAGTACGGCGACGACGATGAGGGCGAGTTCGATGCCACGGCGCCGGGGCAGGCGGATCACGGGGGCTGGCGTGGCCGGAGTGTCCGCCTGTGCCACGGTGGGTCCGGCGTTGGTCATGTCCGGAACCTACCCAAATAGTCGGTCTTGTGATCTCAGTGTCTCAGCACCAGCGCGGCTGTTCGTGGCCGATGACTTCGATGAAGCGGGCCGCGCCCCACGCCCAGGTGCCGTCCGGGAGGAGGTACCAGATGTTGTCGCCGTCGACGCTCTGGCCCGGGGTCTTGCAGAAGATCGAGACCCGCTCGCCCCGGTGGGCCACCCGGATCACCTGGCTGCCGCGGTTCGGCGCACTGCGCAGAAGCAGTGTCTCCGCGGTGACGACGCCCCGCGCGAGCCGGTCGTGA
Organism: Streptomyces sp. NPDC051172; assembly: GCF_040682555.1. NCBI lineage: Bacteria > Bacillati > Actinomycetota > Actinomycetes > Kitasatosporales > Streptomycetaceae > Streptomyces > Streptomyces sp. NPDC051172. The sequence continues at coordinate 3,974 of NZ_JBFBBE010000101.1, read as the reverse complement.
TCGTGGTCGTGGTCGTGCTCGCCCCCCTGGCCGGAGCCCGGGTCCTCACCGCCGCCCCACTCGTCGTCCGCGAGGGCGGGCGAGACGGCCACGGAACTGACGAGAGCACAGGCGGCGGTGGCGGTGGCCAGGCGTATGAGGGTGGAGCGCAGGGACATGGGGGATACCTCCATGAACGGGGGCGAAGCTGACTATTCGCCACATGTCAGCCACATTAGGAGGAGGAGGCGTGGCTCGCCCGTCACGCTGGTCCATAGGAGCGGCCCAGCAGGAGCGCCCCGTAAGGGGCGCGGGGCTGTATCGATGTGCGGCTCCGCCGCGTGGGCGCGATCTCCTGGTCAGTCAGCCTGGCCAAGCGTCAGAACGGCAACCGCCCCACCATCCACCGCATTGGCAAACTCCAGCCGAGCCCCCAACACCTCGGCCTGCCCGACCGCGATGGTCAACCCGAGACCGTGCCCCTTGGCACCCCCCTCCGTGCGGAACCGCTGCGGCCCGTGCTCAAGGAGATAGTCCGGGTACCCGTCCCCGTGATCCCGCACGGTCACGACCGCTCCGTCCACTGTCAGGGACACCGGCGCCCGCCCGTGCTTGTGCGCATTGGCGACCAGATTCCCCAGCACCCGCTCCAGGCGCCGCCGGTCCGTCTCCACGCGGGCGTCCCGCAGGACGACGACCTCCGTGTCGGTCCCCGACGCCCGCACCACCCGCGTCGCCAGCGCGCCCAGTTCCTCCGCGTCCAGCTCCAGCTGCTCCCGTCCGCTGTCCAGCCGGGAGATCTCCAGCAGGTCCTCGGTGAGCGTGCGCAGTGCGGCCACCCGGTCCCGCACCAGCTCCGTCGGCCGGCTCGGCGGCAGCAGCTCGGCCGCCGCGTGCAGCCCGGTCAGCGGGGTGCGCAGCTCGTGCGCCACGTCCGCGGTGAACCGTTGCTCGCTCAGCAGCTTGCCCTGCAGCGAGGCCGCCATCGAGTCCAGTGCGGCGGCCACGGCGGCCACCTCGTCCTGGGGGTGCGTCGGATCCTTCGTACGGGGGTCGCCGACGCGGGCGTCCAGGTCGCCCGCGCTGATCCGCCGCGCCACCTGCGCCGTGGCGTGCAGCCGCCGTGTCACCCGGGTCACCGCGAACGCGCCCACCAGCAGCGTCACCGTGATCGCCAGGCCCGACGACCACAGGATCGACTGGTCGAGCGCGGCGATCGTATGGGACTGCTGCGAGTAGTCGACCTCGACAGCGAGAGCCCTGTTCTGGTCCGCGGGACCCGCCGCCCACATCGTGGGATGCCCGTGGTGCTCGGAGACCATCGTGCCGCGGTTCCCGTCCGCCGCCAGCTCCCGCAGCGCGCTCGGCAGCCCCGGGGGATCGACGCCCGCCCCCGGCAGCAACGAGTCCCCGGCCTGGTACGCCTTCGTCGCGTCCGTCAGGCGCGACAGCGCGAGGCTGCGGGCCTGGCCGACGGTCTGGTTCGTCACCGACACATGCACGAGGACGCCGAGCAGCGCGGCGAGCGCACAGCACATCACGGTGATGAAGACGGAGGCCTTCAGGGCGAGCGTGCCGGCCCACTGGGGAAGCGCAAGCCTCGTCATGGGGTTGCCGAGGGGGTCGGGGAGGGCGACTCGGAGGGGTGCGACAGGCGCTCGCGCTTGCCGATGTGCAGCATCTCGTCGTGGGTGAGCAGCATCACGCGCTGGTTGGGGTCCCAGGTCCACTGGAAGCGGTACTCGTAGTCGGCGAGATCGGACGGCGCGTGGATGATCACGGAACGCCCGGCCAGCTCGACGCCGCTGACCGCGTCGTTGTTGGACATGACCTGGACCACCCGGCCCGCCTCGACGGTGTAGATGCGCACGGCGGTCTGGTTACCGGGCAGCAGCCGGAAACCCACCGTCAGGTCGGGGCGCCCGTCGCCGGTGACGTCCCGGTAGTACGCCTTGAGCAGCGGACACTTCGGGTTCGCCGGCTGCTTGCCGCAGTAGGCCATACGGCGGGCCGTCTCGCGGTACGGCGCCTTGGAGCCGGAGTAGTCGGACGGGTGCTGTGACATCTCGGCCCTGACGACGGCCACCGGGTCCACCTGGCGGATGTCGTCGCCCGGAGCGGTGATGCCCTTCATGGTTTCGGCCTCGCCGTTGTCGTAGTCCCAGGCGGGACTGGCCGCCGGGCTCAGGCTGGGCCACAGCTTGTCCGGGCTGGTGGCGGTCGGGGTCGACCCGGCGCCCTGAAGTCCGCCCGCGTCACCGCAGCCCGCCGCCAGCAGGGCCAGGACGGCTGTGGCGAGGGCTGTGCATGCGGCGCGAGTGCGGAGCACGGTACTCCTGTGGCTGAGAACTATCGGTGACCCGGTACACCCTATTCGTCCGGCGAAACGATTACCTCGCTACTCGGCTGCCTGGCGATACGGCTGCTCGGCGACCTGATCGCCCGGCTGCTCGGCTTCGCCCGCCCGGCTACTCGGCGAGGTCCTCCAGCAGCCGCGCCGTGGACAGCCCTGCCCGCAGATAGTCCACGAACAGTTCGTTGTGCAGCGCCCAGGGGGAGCGGCGGGACCGTATCAGCCGTATCGCCTCCTCGGTCGCGTGCCCCCGGCGGACCAGGGCGTGCGCGACGACCAGCCCCGAGCGGTTGTACCCGTGATAACAGCGGACGAGGACCTTGCGGCCCTCGTCCAGTGCCTCGCCCGCGGCCCGTGCCAGACGCATCACACCCGCGAGCTGGGTACCGTCCAGCGGTCCGTCCGGTATCGCCCACACATGGTGCTCCACACCGGGGTCGGGCCCGTGCCCCGGCAGTCTCAGCAGGGTCTGCACGAGATCGAACTCGCCCCGCACGACAGCGAACTCCAGTTGCCCGGTGCGACCCCTGAACTCGTGCCCGCCCATCCACAGGCCGGGCACTATCTCGCTCCATGGACTGTCCGGAGCCGGTACGTCGGGCTGCTTCCCGCGGGTACGCAATCACGCCTCCCCAAGCGCCGTTTCCGTGGAGCCCAACTCCTCGTCAAAGGTAGCCGGGTTCTTGCCCGCGGAGCACCCCGCCTGTTCCCATGGTCAAGGGGTGATGGTGCATGACCGGACTGCGTGTCGTACCGTCCTGGCGGCACGGCCAGGAGCGGCTCTACGTATGCCTCACGGACGGGCGGAACGTCGCCTGGTACGACAGGGAGGCCGCCAGGGTCAACCTGCTCAGCGAGGACGAGCGGGAGAGCGTGCTGCAGGCCCTGGGCCCCTTCCTCACCGGCCCGGTGACCGTCGGCCCGCCGCCGGTCCCGACCTCGGCCGAGCTGGCCCGGCTCTCCCTCCACCCGGACGACGACCTGGCGCCCAACCGCCCCGGCGAGGCGCTGCTGGTCGCCCTGGACCGGGAACCCGGGCCACCGCACCGGCTGCGTCCGGACCCGCGCCGCCGGGCGCTGGCGGCGGAACAGACGGTCGGCGAGGCCCTGGACCGCCTCGACGGCGCGGGCTGGCACGCCCTGCACTCGATCCCGCTGCCCGGCGGCGACCGTATCCACCATCTGGCGATCGGCCCGGGCGGACTGTTCGCCGTCCATACGGTGTATGCCCGTAAGCAGAAGGTGACGGTCGCCGACCCCATGGTCACCCTGGGCCGCCGCGAGCCCCGACCCCTGCTGAGCAGGGTCCGCGCGGCCGCCGACCGGGCGTCGTACGCGCTGACGGCCGAGGTCCACCCGGTCCTGGCCCTCGCGGAGCCCGCGGACGTCGCGATCCCGGCCCCGCTCCGCGAGGTCCGCGTCCTGAAGGACACGGACCTGGAGGGCCTGGCCCGCCTCGGCGGCGTCCTCAAGCCGGCGGACGTGGAGGCACTGCACGCGATGGCGCGGGACCGGGGGACGTGGACGCGGGTGTGAGGGCTGCCGGCCGGGGCTTGATCTTTCAGCCTGTCCGGCGTTTGAGGACGAGGCCGTCAGCGCGCGCCTCCGCCTCCCAGGGGTGGCGCAGGTCGATGACCGTGCG
>NZ_JBFBBE010000100.1:0-33989 GCF_040682555.1 Streptomyces sp. NPDC051172 | reverse complement strand
CCGAGGACTCGCGCCCGCGACCAGCCCGAGCACCCCGACCAAACCGCACACCAGCCCCTCCGACCTGCACGTTCGAAGATGGCGAAGGCTCCTTGTACTCGTAGGTGTAGCCGTTGCTCATGCCTGCGTGCCCTCCGGTGTGTTGTTGCACTGCCCAGGGCCAGCCAATCATGCTGCGAGGCTGGTCACACCTGCGGGACGACTCGGACTTCCGATGCGCGTCGGCGGGGGCCGGAGCGGCTGCCCCGGCCCCCGCCCCTCTGCCCGCTCAGACCTTGGTGAAGGTCCACTGCACGTTGGTACTGCTGTTCCCGGACCACTGCTTGGTCACGGAGCCCGAGGGCACGGCGCCGCCGCCGTCGAGGACGAGGCCGGTGGCGCGGTTGAGGATCCAGTACCTGTTGCCGCCCTGGTACCTGAGCTGCCACTGCTGACTGTTGCCACCGGTCCAGGGCGCCTCCAGGGCGGGGGACCCGTTCGTGGTGGCGCCCCCGCCGTCGGCGACCATACCGTTGGCGCGGTTGACCAGCTTGTAGTAGCCGTTGCCGAGCTCGACGACCTGCCACTGCAGGTTGGTGCTGCCGTTCCAGGTCCACTGCTTGAGGTTGGAGCCGCTCGGGACGTTCCCGCCGCTGTCCAGCACCAGCCCGTCGGTGACGTTGGTGATCCTGAACCATGCGGAGGGGTCGAGCTGTACCTTCATCGACACGACGGCGTCGTTGTTGCCGGTGACACGCAGGTCGGCGTTGTCGGCGTTGAAGGTCCAGGCGGTGCCGGTGAAGTTGTCACCGGAGTAGCCGATGATCTGGTAGCCGGGGGCAGGCTTCAGCGAGGACAGGCTGCGGCTGGGCAGGCCCGCGAGCGACAACTGGTCGGCGGTGTAGGAGCCGAGCTGGAGCAGGGAGGAGCCGCCCGAGTAGTTGACGTCCTGGTAGACCACGGCCCCGGACAGTGGCTGCAGGGCGGGGATCTGGCCGGAGAAGGTCAGCTTCACGACGTAGGCCAGGGCGGAGAACGGCGCCGACGACGACGGCAGGGTCACGTGCAGCCCGGCCGAGTCCTGCGTCGGCGTGGGCAGGTTCGTGTAGGTGCCGGCGGTGGAGTTCAGCAGCTTCGCCGAGGTCAGGGAACTGACGTTGATCCGGGCCGAGTCGAGTGTCGATATCGTCAGTGTGCTGCCCGGCCAGCCGAGGACCGTGGCGTACAGGACGGTGTTGTTCTTGTTCCGGGTGAAGCGGATGTCCTGTGCCGTTCCGACCTGCGGGGCGGTGAAGGCGCCGCCGCCCATGTGGGTGGGGCCTTCGCCGTACGTGGTCCAGGCCCGGGTCGAGTAGACCGACTCGCCGAAGCGGCGCAGGTAGTCGCCGATGCCGAGGAGGATGTCCTTCTGGGCCTGGGGGACGGTGCCGTCCGCCATCGGGGCGATGTTGAGCAGCATGTTGCCGTTCTTGCTGACCCGGTCGATCAGTGAGTGCAGCATCTGCTGGGTGCTGTAGTAGCCGATGCCGTTCGTGTAGCACCAGCTGGAGCTGGAGATGCTGTCGTCGGTGAGCCAGTAGGGGGCGGTGATGTCCCCGGGGCCGCCGCGCTCGTAGTCGAAGACCTCGCCGTGGCCGTTCAGGCCGTCCTTGTAGGTGGCGACGACTTCGCGGCCCCACGCCTGGGCCTGGTTGTAGTAGTACGACAGGAAGTTCAGGAGTTGCGTCTGGTCGACCTTGTTGAGGTCGAAGTCCTGCCAGATGATGTCGGGCTTGGCGAGGTCGATGACCTCCTTGAGCTTGTCGTACCACAGCTGGTTCTCGGCCGCGGTGCCCAACTGCCCGTACAGCTTCTGCAGGCTCGGGTCGGACTGCGCGGGCACGTGGTCGTAGTAGCCGTTGAAGTGGAACGCATGGTGCATGGCCACCAGGAGCTTCAGCCCCTTGGCGCGGATGGAGTCGGTGAACAACTGGAGCAGGTTGAGCCGGGGGCCCTTGGCGGCCGAGTTCCACTCGTTGGCCGAGCTGTTCCACATGGAGAATCCGTCGTGGTGCTCGGCGACCGGGCCGGCGAACCGGGCGCCGGCGTCGACGAAGAGCTGCGCCCACTCGTCCGGGTCGAAGTTCCCGCCCGCGGACTTCAGTTTCGGGGCGAACTTGTTGAAGTTGCCGTTCAGGTCGTTCGCGCCGTTGATGAAGTTGTGGTACGGCCACGCCGACGGGTCGCCGAACGTGGCGATGTGGTGCTGGTTGCACGTATCGCCGCTGATGTACATGCGGCGCGGATACCACTCGTTCCCATAGGCCGGCACGCTGAACACACCCCAGTGGTAGTAGATGCCGAACTTGGCGTCCTTGAACCACTCGGGAGCCGCGGTGTGCTGGTCGACCGAGGCCCACGTGGGGGTGTACGTGGTCGCGGCCCGGGCGGCGCCGGCGGCGAGGACGTTGCCTGCGACCGCAGTCGCCGCGACACCCGTGGCGCTCGCCAGGAACTGGCGTCTGTTGATCATGGTGGTACCTCCGTCAGAGCTGTGGTGGGAGACCTGGGCCGGTGGTCAGTGGCGAGCACTTCCGGTGGCGGGAGCACGACGAGCGCGACGCACCCCGGACCGGACACGGTCGGCAGGTGGCTGACCCGGCGCCATGGCCTACGGGCGACGAAGTCCGCGGCACAAGCGGGTGGATGGAGCGCGTCACCGGCTGCGAACGGCAACGGGCTGTGCGGACTCCAGGGAGTTCGTGGCAGAGCAGCTTCCCGACGACATGTCCTCACTCCGTTCCCGTACGGCAGCACCACCGCGTGACCCTTTCGGCTGCGGGACTTCTCGGAGACCCGTGAGCCGCGTGGTGCCGGATGTCACGCATGAAATTGCGGCACTCGCCCAGCTCATGTCAACGGTCGTGCAGGGATGAAAGCAGTCACTCAACTGGGACTTGGTTCCTCTTTATGGGATATTCTGCCGATTAATCCCTCGATAGACATGGTATGTTTAACCGTCAGGCGTCAGCGGTCCCGGACCGGTTGGCGTGCCGGGAGGCACCGGTCCTTCGGGTCTGCCGAGTTGGCCGGCGTCGACGCGCGCCGGCGGGTCTGTTCGAGTCTGAGTCGGGTGCGGTCGAGGAACTTCAGCAGTACGCGATGCTCGAGAGGGTCCACCGTCCCGCGGAGGTCATCTCGCTCGTCGAGAAGAGGTGGGACGGCAGGGTCGTCGCCACGCAGCCTGCCGTCAGAACGGTGTGCACCGCGGACAGAGACGTTGCCAGAAGCGTGCGGAGGTGCGGGGGCCTGCGCCTGGGAGCAACTCTGGTCCCGTCCCCGCCGATTCCGCGGCGGTCGCGAAGGCGGGAGTTCCTCGACGCATTCGCCGACACCGCCGGACCGGCGCCCGCCCGCGACCTCTGTGAGCGCCTCGATCTCGCCGTCACGCCGAAGCACATCGAGAACACCCGGCACCATCAGCCCATGTAGCCCGAGGTGATTGGTCTATCGCGCCCAGCGTCTCATGGTCGGCGCGGTGCCGATCAGGCACTCGATGTCGGTCGGGAAGCCAACGAGGGCGTAGGCGGTCAGACGCAGGTGGCCCTCAAGGCAGACCAGGTTGTCCTGCCTCTCGCCGACCAAAATGAGTGGCGGAAACCGCTCGCCTCTGATGAGCGCCCGGGCTGCGGCGACGAACGGTTCGTTGGGCACGTCGAACGCCCGCAGCCCTGTCTTGATGCGTGCGGCCGCGTCGGTCGGCTGACGGCTGCCACCCGACAGTTCGACCCAGTAGGAGTAGTCGATGTGGCGAACGCCGGCCGCCTCGTCGGCGGACAGGAGTGCCCTGGTCCACGTGACCTGATCGGGGAAGTTCTCGAACAGGTCGCGGTTCTCGCCGTACCCGCGCGTCGCAGCGAGCAGAGCGCGACGAGCGAAGTTCGCTCCAGTGTCGGAGAGGTCTGGTTGCGTCAGCAACTCCTCGGTCTGCTCGGCTACCGCCAGATGGGAACGGAGGTTCTGGCCGAACCTCTGGCTGGACAGCTCGCCGATCAAGAAGCAGGCGACCATCTCGTCCTCACTGCTCTTGCTCAGTACCTGCACGACCGTCAGCATAGAGTCGGCCTCGTTCGCCCGGCACCGGCCGGGCAATTCCGTCAGGGTCGTGCCCGGACCGCCTTGGCTCAGGCCGGCGCGTCCATCAGGGATGTGACGTAGGCATCCAGCCGCTCCTCCACGGCTCGTGTCGTCAGCTCGGTCCGTCCTGCCTTGCACCACGGTTGTGCCACCCACTGCACTTCCTCCGAGAAAGCAAGTGGCGCCCGCACCTGCCAGTACAGCCGTTCGTCCGCGGCCGCGGCCAGCATCCCGCCGGCCTGCCGGTATGCCTCGGTGAAGCGCAGGCCCCACGCCGGGCCGTGCAGCAGCGCGAGAGTGGTGGAGCAGTGCGCCACGTCGAGGTCCGCCGGCCCCCAGGAGGCCGCCGCCCAGTCGACGACGCCGGTGATTCGGGCACCGGCGGCACCGGCCGCGTCCTCGGGCGGCAGGTCGAACAGCACGTTGCCGGGCTGGAAATCCCGGTGCAGGAAGCGTCCTTCATAGCGCGGTGCGGGCCTGCGGATCACGTCGATCGCGGCGGCCCAGACCGCGATGTCGGCGTGCGCGGGGGTCACGACGGTGTCGGCGGTCGTCAGTGCCACGTACTCCCGGGGCCGGATGGCCGGCCGCACCAAGTGGACCGCCACGAGTTGACGGGCCAGCAGGGGCAAGCGGGTCTCCAGCCCCTCGTCATCGAAGACCGCTCGGCCCGGCAGGTAGGTCATGAGGAGCGAGGGGTACTCGCAGTGCGCGGCGGTCGGATCGACGGCGACGAGTCCGGGAGCCGGCACGCCGGTGCCGGTCAGCGTGGTCAGGGCGTCGGCCTCCCTGTGCAGGAGGTCCTCGGCCGGCCCCTGCCGGGTCGGGGCGACGAAGGAGCGCAGCACCAGACGCCGGGTGACTCCGTCCCGCGTGCCGATGGTCAGCCTCCGCATGTCGGCGGTGGCGCCGCCGTGCAGCGTTTCCGCCCCGACGATCCGCTCGCCGGCCTTCAGGTGCCGACGCACCCAGGCCAGTGTCAACGGTCGGACAGCCGCCGCCTCAACATGATTGGTCACCGTGCCACCTCATCATCCGGACGGCGGCACGCGCGAGCCACCACCGCGACAAGCCCCAAGTGACACCTGTTGCCGCCCGCCTGCGGCTGCTCGGCGTGGACGTCTGGCTTGATTCATGGAAGGTCCGACTTGGGGATCGGATTCCCGGCGCACTTGCTGGGGTCGGCCGTTGGGCCGAGCCGCTTTCGCCCTTCAAGCGTGCGGCCGACGCCGGCCACGAGATGGCCTTCGGTATCGGAGCTGAACTGGCTGTGAAGTGGAGGACTCGAGCAAGCTGCAACGTGATCGGAGCCATTCGCGACGGCCGGACGGCCGTTCGCCTCGGCCGCATATCTCGACATCCTCATGGCGGCAGTAGCCTTATGATGACGCGCTGCGCTGGTGTCTGGAGCCCGAGAGGCACGTGGACCTGGCGGTGCTTCACAGGGCCGCCGGGCTGCTGACCGCGTCGGGGCGCGAGAACGAGGCGCTGAGTTGGCTGGGCTCCTTGGCCGAGCAGGGACACGTCTTCGCCTCCTGGCGCATGGCAGTTCTTCCAGCCAGTCACAGGGGCGCCGAGCGCGGAGGGGGCCAGCCTCCCGTACCCCCTGGGTCCCGCGTCCAGGCGCTCGTCTCGGCCCCGCCGGAGCGGGTCGGACACGCCCCAAACACGCAACCGACACACTACTGACGCTCCGTCAACTATCTGAGCGGCCAGGGCAGGTCTTGCCATCATGAGTACTCTGGTCGGGTACTGGTCTTCCTCGATGTGGGGGCGCGAGCGTGGCAACCAGGATCTCGGTGTCCGTGAAGGGGCTGTTCGGGCTGGACGAGCCCGAGCGCCTTCTGGACGAGCTTGCTGCCAGGACGCGGCTGTCGTGGCACCGGCAGGAAGTCGACCAGGGAAAGAACCTCGGCGGGATCGTCGAGATCGTCCTCATCGCGGTGGTCACCAAGACCGCCGACATGACGGTGGAGGCTGCCGTCCAGGCCGTGAAGGACGTCATCGGGCGCTGGCGCGAGGAGAGGCTGGACCCTCCCGAGGCGTCGATCCGGACCCACCCCGAACCGCAGAGCGACGATGGGGCGACGGACGCGGAAGGGCTGGACGGCTGACATGGCATCTCGGGCGCTCGTCATCGGAGCGGGGAAGTTCGCCGACCCGGAGATCGGCAGCTGGGACGAGATCACCGAGAGTGCCCGGCGGTACCTGGAGGTCCTGAGCAGCGACGCGATGTGGGGACCGGGAGCATGCCGCATCCTCACCGACGAAGAGCTGCAGACGGCCGACGGTGTCATGACCGCGCTGCAGGAGACGGCCGACGCGACGGGCCCCGACGACACCCTCCTCGTGGTCTACGTGGGCCACGGCAAGTACTGGAGCGATCTCCCCGTCAGCGACCAGGTCCACTTCGCCGTGGGCTCCTCTTACAAGGACAGGCCCTGGACCTGGCTGTCCAGCTGGTACGTCTACCGCGTCATGCGCAAGGCCGACGCACGGCTCAAGGTCCTCATCGCCGACTGCTGCTTCTCGGGCCGGCTGCCCCACCTCGGGGGCGAGTCGGTCCTGCCCGGCATCCTGGGCGAGCGCGACCAGGGCACGTGCGTCTTCACCGCTCTCAAAGACGAACGCGAGTCCTACGCACCCGCAGCCGGCTGCACCAAGCTGCCGACGCGATTCGCCGGCTGCACGCCGTTCAGCGGACATCTACTGAAGGTGCTCGAGCAGGGCACGAGGGACGACACGGACGAGCTCACCATCGGCCACCTGCGGGAGGCCGTCCGGACCGAGATGGAACGGTGCCCGACAGGGCACAAGGCGCCGAGGATGTCCCTCAACAACGCCCGGGAGAGCACCCCGCTGTTCACCAACCGGATGGACGAGGGCGAACGCCGCGCGCGTCCGGCGCCCGTCGAGCCCGCGGAATGGGCCAGGCTCCTGAAGGTGGACCGCCTCTCGCCCCTCGCGGACCTGCTGAAGGACGAACACATGACCGGCGATGTCGTCCGTCACCTGAGCAGCCTCACCGACCCGGAGAGCCAGGACCTCGCGGCGGACATAGACGCCAAGGCCAACGAGTTCTTCGTCGAGCCCGACACCTTCGCCCGCTACTGGAGCCACGTGGAGCCGACACGGTCACCCCAGGCATGACGGACGGCCAGGAGGCGGCGGAGCCCAAGCACAGCCCCGAGTCATGGATCCAGCGGTACAAGTGGACCTCCACCTGCTCGGTCGAAACCTTCGTGAGCCGCATGAAGTCCTTCCGCGAAGGCCGGGCGACGATGCAGCCACAGCCCGCCAACGCGGTCCGGGCCCTGCACGCCTTCGCCGTCCTGCGCCGCATCGACGAACTCGTCCAGTCGGCAAGGAAGTTCGACCACCCTCAGGACGCCATCAACATGCTGGCCGTGGCGGCACTGTGCCGGGAGCCGTGGGAAGCGGCGGCTCTGGCGGTGGAGCAGTACGACACCGAGCTCCGGGAGGAAGGAGACATGCGAGCCACTCCGTACACCGACGGCATCATCCACGACGTCGCATGCCAGCGGACCGCCGTGGACGTCGCGACGTTCATCCGAAAGTGTAGCGAATCGGACAGGCCGCAGCTGGTGGACAAGACGCTGGACGCGTTCATCAGGCCGAGCTCGGGGCGCACGCACCTCGACAAGGCGCTGCTCCACATCGCGCTGCGCGGTGAGGGATGCGACGACGCGGCCGGAGACCTCCTGCACAGGACGCTCCAGGCGATCGACAAGAACGGTGCCACCGGGACCGCCGAAGCCGATCCGGCGGAGTTCCGCGACCTGGTCGGCTCACTGCGCCGGCTCAGCCCCTCGGAGCGGATCCTGGAGAAGTGGGTCGACAAACAGCTGGACGTGCCGGATCACGTGCCGCCCACCAGACGTATCGTCGCGGCGCTGATCGCCGGCGCGCAGGACGGCGAGGACACGCTCGCCGAACACGTCGGCACACGGTTGTCGGAGAATCATGTCGCCGGGATCTGCAGCCACCTGACCAAAGAGGCGCCCTCGAAATGCCGACTGATCCGGGAGCACGTCGCGGCACGCGTCAATCTCGACGACCTGGCCAGGATCGTCAAGGAATGGCACCGTCCCGACGGGGTCCTGGCCGGGACGACGAAAGACCTGCTCGCCGACGTCGTGGCTCGGGGCGGGGCCGGGAGGGCCGGACCGCGACCGGTGGCCGACCTCGAGTCCCTGGCCACGGCCCTGGGCAATGTCAACGCGGATCCCGAGTGCAGGCGGCTGCTCTGGAACGCGGCGGCCGCCCACACCGAGGGCCGCTCAGGAGCGGACCTGGCACACCTGCTGTGCAAGGTCGAGCAGTCGTCCGACCGCCGTCGCGCGGAACGCACCATCGCCCGGCGCCTCGCCGTCCACCTCCTCAAGGAGGACGCCGAAGCCGACCTGTTCGTCGACTACGTCGACACGCTGCGCACATCCTCCGGCGCAGGCGCCGAGACCGCTGTGCACCTCGCCCGAAAGGAGCTGGCCGACCCGTCCGTGGCCGACTGGGCCCAGGGATCGGCCAGGATCGTCGGGAAGATCGTCGCCGGGCTCTACGACCGGCGGCTGATGCGCGACGGCGAGGACCTGCTCGAACGCTGTCTGGAGAACGAGCAGCTCATCACCCCCGAGGACGTGTGCGTGATCGTCCGGCAGTTGCGCGACAGTGCGATGCCCGAGGAGGCAAGGTTCCTCGTGCTGCGGGCCACGGTCGGCCGCTGGTCCGACGCACTGCACCGTGACCAGACGGTCGACGAGCTGAAGGACCAGGGATTCGACGCGGAGGCCGCCCAGGTCATTCGCTCGCTGCGTTGACCGGAGTGCGCGACGGCCCGGCCTGCGTGGCCCAGTCCGCCGGTCTGGGAAGCAGCGGGGCCACTTCGCCCATGTAGCGGTTCGACAGCACCACCAGGCCCCAGAACGCCGCGCAGGCCGCGACGACGACCAGACAGCCGCCGGAGATCTTGGCGGTGCGCCCGGTGGAACCCCACACCGTGAACAGCAGCAGAGCCAGCAGGTAACCGATCAGTACCAGGGCGGCCTGAGCGGCCGGACGGGTGCGCCACTCCCGGAACGCCGTCACGTGCTCCTTGGCGTCGTAGAACCGTCCCAGCGCGGGCCGCCGCCGGGACAGCACCGGGAGCCCCAGCAGCAGGACGCATCCCGCCGCCAGCGTCGCCATGGCGCGCAGCACGTTGCCTTCGCCCGCCAGGTACAGAATCAGCCCTATCAGTACGAAGGCCAGCACAGCCAGACCCACCCGAAGCCTGCGCCGCCCGGAGGAACACTCGGGCAGGCGGTCCCCCAGCGCCACCAGCACCACACCCGGCACGGCGTAGACGACCAGGGCCAGCACTCCTATGACGGACGTCAGGGATCCCCAGTCCCCGCGGAACGCAACCAGCAGGACCACCCCGACGACGAAGTCCACCAGCAGCACCAGCCAGTACACGTCGTACCGTCCCCGCAGGGACGCGTTACGGCTCGTCTGCAGCCCCCGGTGCGTCAGATGGGCCCGGCTCAGCGCTGCCACCTCACGGGTGAGCGAGTGAGCGAAGACGAGCCCCGCGCCCATCGGCGAGGCGACCGCATCGATCTGGATCACCCACAGCAGCACGTTCATCTGCGCGGCCATCGCGAACTGGCCCCACGGAGTCTGGAGGCTGTTGCCGGTCAGCGCCCCGACGTGGTTGCCGTAGACGAACTGGAGCGCCGTGTACAGCACGGTCGAGCCGACGATCGTGCCGAAGACCGCCCAGCGCAGCCGGGCCGACTCGCCCATGCCTCGGCGCTTGATGTTCCCGGCGAAGTCCAGCGGCCCCTGGAAGCCCACATAGGCGAAGATCACGCCACCGTCGACGACGGCGGCCAGTGCCCCGCTCACGCTCGGTTGCGGATGCCGCGCGGTCACGCCGGTGCCGTCGAGCTGGGATGCGGAGACCAGCAGCAGTACGCAGGTGAGGACGGGGACGGCCACCTTCGCCACCGTCAACGCGGAGTTGAAGGCGAAGAAGATCCGCGGGACCAGTAAGTTCACCGCGCAGATGAGCGCGGTGAAGGCGATCGTGCAGATCCAGTACGGGGTGCGCGCGGGGTCGTGGAGTCCCGGGAACTTCCAGGCGAGTCCATTGGTCATGGCGATCGCTTCGCCGGCCGCGTTGGCGGCGTACAGGATCCACAGGCCCGCCGCGACCACCGTCGCCACCAGCGGGCCACTGCTCTGCAGGGGAAGGAACACCAGGCCGCCAGTCTTGGGCGCGGCTGTTCCCAGCTCCACCATGACCCAGGCGATCAGCAGCGTCAGCAGACCGCCGAGGAGCCAGGACAACCAGGCGTACGACCCGGCCCGCTCATACGCCTTGCCCGGGCCGATCAGCCAGCCGGAACCGATCACCCCGCCGGCCGCAAGGCCGACCAGGTGGTAGACCGACAACCGCCGCCGTTCGTCCTCGGGTCTCGCGACAAGTCCCCCGGTACGCTTCGACCTTTGCAGACTCATCGGCCCCCTCGTATAGCCCCGACGACTCCTTGGCGGATGATTGCGTCAGGTTACATGGGCACCACAGCGAGCAGTGATGCTTTGTCAGGAACCGTTTTCCCGCTGGCAACTCGGCGACCGCAGCGGCTACTTGGCGAGCAGCTCTCCTCCTCCCGCGGATACTGACGTTGTTGCCGTGATGTCGTCAGGGTGAGGCCGGTTTCGGAGAGACATCCATCGATGAGGTTGCTGCGGTACTGGATTTGACGGAGACCGTGCCGAAGCGCGCTCATGAGGTGGTCGGGGTCGGTGAATGCGGTGTTGGCCTGGCTGCTGCGTCGCAGCAGGGACCAGATGCCTTCGACGGGGTTGAGATCGGGTGCGTAAGACGGCAGGAAGTAGCAGGTGACCCAGTCGTGGGTGTCGATGAACTCCCGCAGCCGGCGGTCTTTATGCACGATCAGGTTGTCCCAGACGAGCACCATCGGTGCGCCGAGTTGCTGGTGGGCGGCGATGAGCAGGTCGCGGTAGTCGGTCCGGGTGAAGCTGCGTCTGCCACCGCGTTTGTGGTCGACGTGCCGTTTGGGCCGGTAGATCAGGCGTGAGCGTTGACCTTTCTTGTAGCAGGCCAGAGCGGCGATGGAGAAGCGCCGCTGGGAGCGTTCCCGCACCCGGATGACGGGTGTGTGTCCGCGCCGGGACCAGGTGCGGGCAGTGGGCGGCGTCATCGAGAAACCGGCTTCGTCTTCGAAGCAGAGCCAGGGCCCCGAGCGCCGCCACGGCGTTTCCACCTGGGGCCATGTCTGCTTCACCCACCCGGTGACCGCTTCCTCGTCGCGCTCGTTCGCGCGGCGGGCCGGGACCTGGTGACTGAAGCCGTGCCGGTGCAGCATCTGCGCGATGGCGCAGATCGTCATGCTTTTGTGGAACCGGCGCCGATCAGCGTTTTGATCCGCGCCAGTGTCCAGGTCTGGTCCGGCCAGCCGTGCGCGACCGGCCCCTTGGCCAGCTCCTGCTCGAGCACCGCGAACAGTGCCTCACTCAGCTTGGGCCTGGACGCCTGCCCCTTCGACTCGAGGGCTGGAGTTCCGCCGTGCTCCCATGCCAGATGCCATCGCTGCACCGAGCGCACGCTGACACGTAACTGCTTGGCGATGGCGGCGTTGTCGTGTCCCAGGGCGAATAACTCGGCTGCCTGCATCCGGATGTGCTCGCGAAACGTCCGTCGCTCCGCGGTCAGCCCGCCCCCTTGCGGATACCTCATGTGACCGGCCTACTGCGACAACCACAGCCTGTCGACCCCCACGACATCACGCCAGCAAGGTCAGTAGCAGCTTTTGAGGACGTCATGACGAAGGCGATCTCTTGGGGCTCGACCCCCGTGGCCCTGTATACGGGGTGGTCGTCACGCCCCGGCGGCATCCGCTTGCGTCTTGAGGGGACACGGGGAATGCTCCAGATGCACGGCGGTGAACTGACCCTGGCGCGGCAGGACGGAGTACTGACGGAGACTCATCGGCCACCGGCTGCAAGTGATACGACGACCGCCTTTGTGGCCGACTGGGCCCAGGAGGACCAGGAAGGCGCAGGGGTGACCGACGCCGTGGCGGGCACACGCGTGCTGGAGGCGGTCGCCGAGGCTGCCTTATGACGATGGTTCAGGAACTCGTCCCCGACGCGTGCTTGGTCCGCCACGTGGTCTTCTTGGCCTGGTTCCCGCAGGTGTCCATGGAGCACCAGCGCCGGTTGCCCGGGCGGGACGTGTCGAGGAACCAGGCGGCGCAGGTCGGCCCGGCGCAGGCGCGGACCCGCTCCAGGGCGGGGGACGTCGCCAGGGTCAGCGCATCGCGGGCGATGTCGGCGAGAACCGCGCCGACCGGGTCGGCCGCGGTGTAGGTCAGCGTGCCGTGCGCGTCGAGCACTGGCACCGGCGGCATCGCGCCGGCCGCCTGGTTCAGCCGCGCACGGTCGTCCGCAGGGCATCCGGCGGGGCCGCTGTCGCCACGGGCCGCCGTCAGGAGCGCATGCACGGCCTCCCGCACCTCCCGCGCCTGGTGCAACACGGCCTGAGACGGGTCCGGGACGACGGTGCCGTCAGGGTACGGCCCCAGTTGGACGACCCAGGCGGACAGGGCCTCGGGGGTGTCCAGCTCCTCGGTGACACCGTCCAAGCCGCGCAGCCGCAGGGTGCGCATGAAGTCCAGGCAGAGCCGTCCGGAGCCACTGCGGAAGCGGGAGACCGGCGGTGCGGGGGAGGCAGCCATGCGAAACAGCCTACTGGGGAACCGGTTTAACTGGTACGTTGAAGGAACCGGTTAAACCGGTTCCTGGTGGTGAGTCGCCATTTCCCCCTCTCGTACCTTCCTTCCTCCCCTGGCCGAGGTGTGTCTCGTGGCTCCACGCGTTTCCTCCACTGCGCCGCCGGAGTTGAGCCGGCCCCTGATCCTGCTCCTCTCCGTCGCCTGCGGCATCGCGGTGGCCAACATCTACTTCCCCCAGGCGATCAGCCCGCTGATAGCCGACGACCTGCGTGTGCGCCCCACCTCCGCGGCCATGGTCGTCACCTGCGCCCAGCTCGGCTACGCCGCAGGCATCTTCCTGCTGGTCCCTCTCGGCGACCGGCTCCGCCACCGCGGACTGGTGACCGCCCTTCTGCTGGTGACCTGCGCGGGACTCGTGCTCGCCGGGACGGCCACCTCCCTGCCCGTCCTCGCCGTCGCCAGCGCCCTGGTCGGCCTGACCACGGTCGTCCCGCAGATCCTCATCCCCATGGCGGCCGGCCTGACCGACCCGGAGCGCCGCGGCGCAGTCACCGGAACCCTGCTCTCCGGCCTGATCGGCGGGATCCTGTTGGCCCGCACCTTCTCGGGCACCCTCGGCGAATGGCTGGGCTGGCGCGCCCCCTACCTCGTCGCCGCAGTCATGGTGCTGATCCTCACCCTCGCGCTGGCCGCCGCCCTCCCGCACACGACGCCGAGCACCGACCAGCGCTACCCGGCGCTCCTGGCGGCCTCCCTGCACCTGTTGCGCACCGAACCGCTGCTGCGCCGCTCGTGCCAGTACCAGATCCTGGTGTTCGCCGCGTTCAACGCCGCCTGGACCGCGCTCGCCCTGTTCATCACCGGCCCGCACTACGATCTGGGCACCCCGGCCGTGGGCATGCTCGCCCTGGTCGGTGCGGCCAGCATGTTTGCCACGCCCATCGCCGGCCGGCGCACCGACCGGCGCGGCCCCGACGCCGTGAACCTGGTGTGCATGCTGGGCGCCATCGCGGCGGGGGCGCTGCTGCTCACCGGTCGCCTGGGCGGCGCCGTCGGACTGGTGGGCCTGGGCGCGGGGATGCTGCTGCTCGACGTGGCCATGCAGTCCGGTCAGGTAGCCAACCAGGCCCGCATCTTCGCTCTGCGACCGGAGGCCCGAGCGCGGCTCAACACCGCATACATGACCTGCGCCTTCTTGGGCGGCAGCGCCGGTTCGTGGCTCGGTGTCCGTGCCTACTCCGCTTTGGGCTGGAGCGGCGTGTGCGGCCTGGTCGCACTTCTGGCCGGTCTGGCCGTGCTCCGTCACGTCCTGCGAAGCCGGGAGACCACGGCCGCCGCAGACGCACGAGTACCGGCGTCCGCCGGCAAGGACGGTGTGCCCGCCGGACGCTGAACCACGCCCGCCTCTACCGCTCACCGGGCCGACCGCGAGGGCCGGAACGGCCCGGTTTCTGTCCCACACCACCGCGGATGCGCGGCAGTCTACGGCTGCTGTCGCACCTGCCGCCGCACATCGAAACGTCACTGCACAAGGTAAGGAGTTGCCTGGCCGAGAACCTCTGCCGGAAGAGCACGACCTGGGGTGTGATCACGACCACGGGTGCAGGCGCCAACGCCAGAGGCGGTTGAGAAGTGAGAGAGTGGGGCTACATGATCGTCGGGGCCGGCTCGGCGGGATGCGTGCTCGCCGACCGGCTCAGCGCGGGTGCTCCTGATCGAGGCTGGTACGGGGAGTCCGGAGACCCGCCCGAAATTCAGGCGCGGATCCTCTTCCCGCGCCTCTTCGGCTCAGACCTGGACTGGAACTTCGCGACGGTGCCGCAGCGCGTCCTCGCCGATCGCACCATTTCGGTCCCGCGCGGGAAGGCGGTCGGCGACTCCTCGGTGATCAACGCGCAGTTGTGGACCCGTGGGCGTCGAGCGGACTACGACACCTGGGCCGAGACGGGCCCCGGCGTGATCTTCTCCGGCGCGGGCAGCCCTCACGCTCTGGGGGACACGGCACCGGATCGCATCAAACTTCGTCGATTCTCCTGATAGTGAAGGAAGGGGGCATAGCGCTAAACTCCCGCAACCTAAACGTGGGGAAGGTCCGGGCATGCGACGGTGGGCCGAGTTCGTTCTGCGGCATCGCAAGGCGGTTGTGGGGTTCTGGGGCCTGGTGCTCGTCGCCGGCATCCTCCTGGCCGGCCGGACGACGAACCGGCTGACGATCGACTTCTCCCTGCCGGGCCAGCCCGGCACGGTGACGGCCCACCGCATCGAGCGCGCCTTCGGCAGCGGCGGCGACACGAACCCCTATCTGGTCTCGGTCACACTCCCCGCAGGGCAGACGATCACCGGTCACGAGAGGGACGTCGGGCGGGCTTTCGCGTCCGCCGGCACAGCCGTCCCCGGCCTGCGGGTGATCGACGAGGCGAACACCGGGGACAAGGCGTTCCGGACGAAGGACGACCGCACGGCCTACGCCCTGGTGTTCTACCGGTTCAACCCGTCACCCAGCCAGAAGCTGCTGACCGATCCCATCCGGTCGGCGGTGCAGCACGCCGTGCCGACGGGGTCTGCGGTGAGCGTGACGGGGGAGGACGTGCTGGCCTCCGGTGGCAACAACGGCGGCGGGCCGGGCGTCCTAGGGGAGACACTTCTCGGCGCCGTCGGCGCTCTGGCCGTACTCGCCTTCGTGTTCGCGTCCTTCCTGGCCCTGCTGCCGCTGGTGGTGGCCGCGGTGTCGATCCTCGCGACCTTCGTGATGCTGCTGCCGCTCACCTATGCGACCGATGTGTCGTTCATCGTGCAGTTCCTGGTCGCCCTCATCGGCCTGGGCGTGGCGATCGACTACTCACTGCTGTTCGTCACCCGCTGGCGCGAGGAGCGCGACCACGGCCGGGAGAACCACGACGCGGTCGTCGTCGCGATGGAACGCGCCGGGCACGCGGTGCTGTTCAGCGGCGTCACCGTCGCGATCGGGCTGCTGGCGCTGGTGGTCCTGCCGGTCCCGTTCATGCGGAGCATGGGCTACGGCGGAGCGCTCATCCCACTGGCCAGCGTGCTGACGACGCTCACGCTCACCCCGGCGATCCTGGGCGGTATCGGACCCAAGGTCGACTGGCCGAAGATCCGGCACGAGAACCGGGCGAGCCGCTTCTGGAGCCGGTGGACCACTGCTGTCGTACGACGCCGCTGGATCGCCGCCGTCGGCGCGCTGGCCGCACTCTTCGCTCTGACCGGAGTCTTCCTCGGCATCAAGATCGGTCTCGCGTCCTCCGAGTCACTGGCCAAGAACGGCCCGGCCTACGAGACCCTGCAGACCCTGGAACGCGGCGGTGTGCCGACCGGCACCCTGACCCCCATGGAGGTCCTGGTCCGTACCGACCAGGCCCGCACGGCCGCCGCCAAGCTCGCCGGCATCGACGGTGTGAGCAGCGTGTTCGTGCCGTCCGGGCCGGCCGGCAACCGCGCCGGGCAGAGCATCGTCGTCGTCATCCCCGACCACGAGACCGTGAACTCCAAGAGCGTGGGCGTGGTCAAACGGGTCAAGACCGCCGCGGACGGCCTGCCCGGCGTCCTCGGCGTCGCCGGCATCGGCGCGGCACAGATCGACTTCATGCATGCCGTCTACGGCAACTTCCCGCTGATGCTCACCATCATCGCGCTGCTGACGTACGTCCTGCTGGTGCGCGCCTTCCGCTCCCTGCTGCTGCCGCTGAAGGCGGTCCTGCTGAACCTGATCTCCCTCGCGGCGACCCTCGGCCTGATGGTGATCTTCTGGCAGGACGGTCACGGCTCCGACGCCGTCTTCGGCATCGCGGCCACCGGCGCGATCACCTTCTGGATCCCGCTGATGGTCTTCGCGTTCCTGTTCGGACTGTCCATGGACTACGAGGTGTTCATCCTCTCCCGCATCCGAGAGGAGTACGACACCGGTCGCTCCACCGACGCCGCCGTGGTCGAGGGCCTCGGCCGCACCGGCCGGCTGGTCACCAGCGCCGCGCTGATCCTCTTCCTCGCCTTCGCCGCGCTCGCCTCCGGCCCCGGCACTGATCTGAAGACGCTGGCGACGGGCCTTGGCATCGGCATCCTGCTGGATGCGACCATCGTGCGGATGTTGCTGGTTCCGTCGCTGGTTTCGCTGTTCGGCCCGTGGAACTGGCGTCTGCCCGGCTGGGCGGCCCACCTGCTGCGGGTGGCGCCGTCGTCTCCGCACCCCGAGACGGTGACGCCGGGGGTGCACCAGCCCTCGGCCTGAACCCCGGCGGAGCGGACGGCCGCCGTGCCGCGGATACTTCAGGTGTCCAGGTCGGTGGTCTGCTCGTCGCTGCACGCCTCGGCCTTGGCGGAGGGCCACTGCACCAACGAGATCATCCCCATCACCCGGCGGATCAGATAGAAGGCCAGAGGCAGTTCGGCGAACACAGCAAGCGCCGCCGACAGCCAGATCTCCGAGGTGCCGAAGGCGAGAGACACGTCGAACCACGCGTCGCAGATCAACAGCAGGGCCGTTGCGAGCGCCGCCGCGATGACGGCGCGGTGCCGCAGCCACCCGAGCAGCGCGGTGGACGCCATCGCGACCACGAGCAGGACGTCGAACCCCACCCAGGTGACGCGCCAGTGATGGACCCGGTACCCGGAGGGCAGCGTCGCCGCCAGCAGCGCGGTCCAGGGGACGAGACAGATGGCGCAGACGGCCAGCAGTTCCAGGGTGTGCCGTCGGTGCCGGCGTACCCGCTCGAGCAGATCGCTGTCCGGAGTCGGTACAGCGGCCCGTATGCGGTTGCCGGTCTGTGTGTCGCTCATGTCGCCTGTTCCGCTCTCGCCTGTTCCGGGGTGACGCCGGTCGGGGCTGCTGCGGCAGGCGTCAGGTGGGGGAACAGCAGTACTGCCGGATTAATGCCCGCCGCGAGGACGGCGGAGGCTGGTCATGGCACGTGGGAGGCAGGAAGCGGAAGGGGGCGCCCCGCAGTCCCGTGAGGTTCCGTCGTGAGGAAGTACACGGTCCCGCAGGCGAGCAGCACCGGCACGAGTCCGACGGAGGCCACCGCCGCTCCGGTGAGCAGTCCGCCGAGAGGGATACCGGCCCGGGCCAGCGAGTCGCCGAGCGCGTTGACCCGCCCCAGCATCCGGCGCGGCACCCGCTCGAAGAGGACGGCCCCCGGCACCGGGTCGAGGAAGCCCGACCCGTACCCACTGACCGCGAAGACGGCCAGCACCCCCCGAAAGTGGCATCGACGGCGAGCATCAGGAATCTCGGTGCCCCGGCCAGCAGGAACCCCGTGAAGAACACCGCCCTGCGGGGCAGTCGCTGCACGTCAGGCCGATGGCAGTCGGCCCGTTGCCGGACGCTTTGGCCCAGACGGGCATGAGCACCGTGGCGAGCTCCGCGTCCAGGAGGTCGGTGATCCCCACCATGACGATCACGGTGAGCAGCAACGGCTCGCCGCGCAGGAAGGTGAAGCCCGCGCCGAACCGCTGCCAGTAGCCCGATCCCGCCTCACCGGCATGCGACGAACCCTCTTCCACCGCAGGTCCCATGCCGCGGGGCAGAGTCAGTGCGATGATCACCGATCCGGGGGCGAAGCAGCCCGCGTTGGCGACGAGCCCGGTCAGCGGGCCGAGCAGCGTCACGAGGGAGCCGCCGGCCGCCGGGCCGACGGTGGAGGCGAGCCTCTCGGTCACGCCGGACAGGCCGGTTGCCCGTTCCAGCGGCACCCTGCGGCGGTCCGCCGCTTCCGGGACCATGACCTGCTTGGCCAGGCCGCCGGGGCCGCGGGCGGCGCCGATGACCGCGACCAGGGCCGGCAGGAGCGGAAACGACTTGACCTTGCGTCCACCCGGCATGCCTCCAGTTGTTCCGACCCATGGCGTATGGCTTGACGGCCGGACCCTCGCTCGGTATGTACATGCCAGAGGATTGGTATGGACCAACTCTGCCGCTTCACGCGTCAACCCGGCGCCCACCCCCCAGTGGAGGCAGCACATGCGAAGACCATCGGTACTTCTCACCCTTTTCACCGGGCTGCTCCTCCTGGTCCTGGCCCCACCCGCTTCCGCCGCGGGGACCCCCACTGCCGCCTTCGCCAAGACGTCCACGTGGGACGGCGGTTACCAGGGCGCATACACCATCACGAACGCCGGCAGCACCACCGTGTCGGGCTGGAGCGTCGACTTCGACCTGCCTTCCGGCACCACCGTCGGTTCGTACTGGGACGCACTGCTCACCCAGAGCGGCAACCACTACACCTTCAAGAACCGTGAGTACAACGGCACCTTGGCGCCGGGTGCGTCCGCTTCCTTCGGATGGGTGTCCAACGGCACCGGCACACCCACCGGCTGCGAGCTCAACGGGGCGTCCTGCACGGGTGGTTCGAGCACCGACACCACGCCGCCGAGTGTCCCGGCCGCAGTGACCGTCGGCTCCGCGACAGCCTCCTCCCTGACCGTGCGCTGGAGCGCCGCCACCGACGACTCGGGATCCGTCGCCGGCTACGAGATCTCGCGCGACGGCGGCACGCCCGTCACCGTGACCGGTACCTCCTACACGGCCACCGGCCTGCAGGCCGCCACGAGTTACGCCTTCCGCGTGCGGGCCCGCGACGCCGCGGGCAACGTGTCCGCCTACTCCGCGGCCGTCAGCGGCACGACCTCCGCCGGTGGTCAGCAGCCGAGCGGCGGTCTGTTCACCGCCCCGTACATCGACATGGGGGCGTGGCCCACGCCGAGCATGCCCGACATGGCCTCCGCAAGCGGCGTGAAGAACTACACGATGGCCTTCATCACCGCCTCCGGCTGCAAGGCGATGTGGTTCAACGCCTACGCCCCGCGCGACGGCTGGGCCAAGGACCAGATCGACGCCATCCGGGCCGCCGGGGGAGACGTCAAGGTCTCCTTCGGCGGCGCCAGCGGAATCGAACTGGCCCAGGCCTGCGGCTCGGTGGACTCCCTGTACGCCGAGTACAACGCGGTGGTGACCGCCTACAGCCTCAAGTACGTCGACTTCGACATCGAGGGCGCGGCCACCGCAGACCCGGCCTCCGTCGCCCGCCGCTCCCAGGCCCTGGCGCGCCTGCAGCAGGCCCACCCGGGGCTGCGGATCTCGCTCACGCTGCCCGTCCTGCCGGAGGGGCTGACCTCGGACGGCCTGAACGTGGTGCAGTCGGCGCGCGACGCCGGAGTCGACCTGGACGTGGTGAACGTCATGGCGATGGACTACTACCGCAGCGTCGACTACGGCGACGCCGCCGTCCAGGCCGTCCAGAGCACCTTCACCCAGCTGAAGTCGCTCTACCCGAGCAGGACCGACGCCCAGCTGTGGGCGATGGTCGGAGTGACACCGATGCTCGGACAGAACGACGACGGCCACATCTACGACCAGGCCGACGCCCGCCAGCTGGTCTCCTTCGCCCAGGGCAAGCACCTGGGAGAGCTCGCCTTCTGGGAGGCCACCCGGGACCGCAATGCCTGCACGGGCGCGCTCTACCAGTGCACCAACATCCCGCAGTCGCCCTACGAGTTCGCGAAGATCTTCGCCGCCTACACCGGCTGAAGCTGAGTCCGCACGCCGCCCCCGAACGGGCGCGGGCGGTTTGACCGACGCCACGGTGCCGGCCGGTCGGACGCGACACGTCGCTGTCCGACCGGTCGGCACTGGCATGACGTAGATCACGTCAGACTGCGGCTCGATCTTGGAATGCGCGGTGTCCTGCCGCTGCTGCACCGTTCATGGGCTTGCCCTGTTTGGGAGGTGCGCAGGGCAATGGTGCTCGACGCGGCCGGCCGTGGGATCTGGACGACCTCGGCGGTTCTCCGCTCCCTCGTCCCTGCACTGCTTGCGTTGAAAGGTTCACCCGCACCATGCCTCTGGCTCTGCTGGCCCTGGCTGTCGTCGCCTTCGGCATCGGCACCACCGAATTCGCCACGATGGGGCTGCTGCCCCAGATCGCCGACGGCGTCGGTGTGTCGGTGCCCCACGCCGGCAACCTCGTGTCGGCGTACGCGCTCGGTGTCGTCGTCGGTGCCCCCGTGCTGACCGGCATGGGTGCACGCATACCGCACAAACGGCTCCTGCTGCTCCTGTCCGGCCTGTTCGTGGTCGGCAACGTCGCGTCCGCACTCGCACCCGACTTCGGTCTGCTGTTCGCCGCGCGTTTCCTGGCCGGGCTGCCGCACGGCGCACTCTTCGGCGTCGGCGCGGTCGTCGCCTCCCGGCTGGTCGCCCCCGAGCGCGCCGCCCGCGCCGTCTCCAAGATGTTTCTCGGACTGACCGTCGCCAACATCGTCGGCGTGCCGGCCGGCACCGCTCTCGGTCAGCAGTTCGGCTGGAGGTCCGCCTACGGTGCCGTCGCCGTCATCGGCCTCGTCGCCCTCGCCGCGCTGGCCCTCTTCGTCCCCCATCAGCCCCGAGGCAGCCAGTCCGGCGTCCGGCACGAGCTGCGGGCCATGGGCAACAGGCAGGTCGCGATCGGCCTGGCCACCGCCGTGGTGGGATTCGGCGGATTCTTCGCCGTCTACAGCTACCTGGTGCCGATGCTGACGCACCTCACGGGCATCTCCGACTCCTCGACCACCCTGGTCCTCGCGCTGTACGGCGTCGGCATGACACTCGGCACCCTGATGGCAGGCCCCCTCACGGACCGCGCCCTGCGCCCGACGCTCTACGGAGGCCTCGCCCTGCTCGCCGCAGCGCTGGTCACCTTCTACTTCACTGTCCACAGCACCGTCCCCGCCCTGGCGACGATCACCTTCATCGGTGCAATGGGAGCCTTCGTCACCACGCCCGTCCAGATGCTCCTCATGGCCAAGGCGAGGAACGCGCCGACGATGGCCGCGGCCTCCAACCACTCCGCCTTCAACCTGGCCAACGCGGGCGGCGCCTGGCTCGGCGGGCTGGCCATCTCGGCAGGCTGGGGCTGGGCTTCCCCCAACCTCGTCGGCGCCGCCCTCGCGGTGGCCGGCCTCGGCCTCGCTTTCACCGGCGGCCTCATGGACCGGGGCGGCCGACGCTCCGAGGTGATCATTTCCTCCGCCGCAGACGCCTCGACGGAAACGGAACACGCCACCGCAGCCCAACCGTCGGCAACGCCTGGCGAGCGGGGGTAGCAGCCCGCCATCGGCGTCCCCATTGCCGGCCGTCCGCAACAGTGAGCCGTTGGCAACCTCCGAGGCGGTCCCGGCGTGGTGGTGGGGGAGGGCGGGCGCGAAGGGGGCGGACGTGCAGTTCATCGAGGTGACCGGCCTGGCCGCGGTGCGATCGGCCGTCATCAGATTCACTCGGCCGGAGACGGGGCTGACCTTTGTGCTCTTCCCCGTGGTTCACCTCGGGGAGACCGACTTCCACCGGGAAGTGGCGGCACGGTTGCGCCGCGGCTGCGACCTGGTGGTCACCGAAGGAGTCGGGGAAGGCTCGCCAGGCGCCGACTCCCTGGTCGCGTCGTACCAGCGGCTGGACGGTCATGAACGCCTGGGACTGGTCGTGCAGGACATCGACTTCGAGGCGCTCGGACTGCCCGTGGTGTGCCCCGACATGAGCGGTGCGCAATTCCAGGAGGGGTTCCGGCGGCTGCCCCTCAAGGAACGCGCGATGGTGGCCACGGTCGTGCCGGCCGTGACAGTCGGCAGACGGCTGCTGGGGACGCGACGCCGGCTCGCCCGGCACCTCGCGGTGGAGGACCTGATGAGCGAGGGCGAGGAGGCCGTGGCGGACTTCTGGCCGGGCCTGGACGACCTGGTTCTCAGGCGCCGCGACCGCCTGCCGGCCAAGGCCCTGACCGACTTCGACCGGGGTTACGCGGGACGGACGGGCCCGTTCACCATCGCCGTCGTCTACGGCGCCGGGCACATGCGCGCCGCCTCCGAGACCCTGACCGGCCTCGGCTACCACGCCGCGGACGCCGAGTGGATCACCGTATTCACCCTGGACCCACCCGACAGATCCAAGACTCGAACCGAGAAGAACGGGCCCGCGAGCTGATCGACCGGCCACGGCGGGATGCCGTCCTCCATGATCCCGGTTCGCGGCGGGCGCGCGTCGGCTTGAGCGGGCGCCGGGGGGATACCCGGCGAGTATGACCAAGCTGCATCTCCCAGGCCGGAAACACCAGGACGGCCACGACAAGGCCCCGGCAACCCGGGCGCCGGTGCCGTCGCCGGAGGAGGCAGGACCGGACCGGGAGGTCGAACGGGCTGCTCCGGACTCGCCGGCGAAGCTGCCGAAGGGGGCATGGGCCGCTGTGCTCAAAGGCAGCCTGAAGGAGTTCAAGGACGACGAGCTGGCGGACCGGGCCGCGGCGCTGACCTACTACGGCGTGCTGTCCTTGTTCCCGGCCCTCCTGGTGCTGGTTTCCCTGCTGGGGATCACCGGCAAGTCGGCCACCGACAAGGTCCTGAGCAACCTCAGGCAGCTGGCTCCCGGCTCGGCACGCGACATCATCACGCGGGCCGTCGAGCAGCTGCAGAACAACGCCGGGACCGGTTCGGTGATGGCGCTGCTCGGCATCGTACTGGCGGTGTGGTCGGCATCCGGGTACGTGGCCGCCTTCATTCGTGCTGCGAACGCCGTCTACGAAATGCCGGAGGGCCGACCGGTGTGGAAGGTCCTGCCGGTGCGTGTCGGTGTGACCGTGGCGCTCATGGTGCTGGCCGTGATGAGCGCGCTGATCGTGGTCTTCACCGGCGGGCTGGCCCACCAGGCCGGGCAGGCGCTCGGCATCGGGGACACCGCGCTGACGGTGTGGTCGATCGCCAAGTGGCCCGTGCTGGTGTTGCTGGTCACCATCATGATCGCGATCCTGTACTGGGCCACCCCGAACGCCAAGGTCAAGGGCTTCCGGTGGATCACGCCGGGCAGCCTGCTGGCCCTGGTGATCTGGCTGGCCGCCTCCGCCGGATTTGCGTTCTACGTCGCCGGCTTCGCCTCGTACAACAAGACCTACGGCACCATGGCCGGCGTCATTGTTTTCCTCGTCTGGTTGTGGATCAGCAACCTCGCGATCCTCCTGGGCCTGGAGTTCGATGCCGAGAGCGTGCGGCAGCGGGCCATCGCCGGCGGCCTTCCGCCCGAGGCCGAGCCCTACACCCAGCCGCGCGACACCCGGACCTGGGACGAGGAGGCCATGCGCCGCCTGGGCGGCATCTGACCAGGCAGTCGTCGCCCGGAGCTGTCGCCGCCCGGAGCTGTTGCGTCAGCGCGCCAGGCGGTGCTTTCTGCCACCCCGGCGGAAGCGCACAGCGCCGTACGTGAGGTCGGCGAGCAGTACGACGGCGCCGATGATCAGCAGATAGAACAGACCGTGCGCGGCGAATCCGATGATGCCCAGCACGAGGGCCACAAGGACGAGGAACAGAAACAGACTCATCGGCGCTCCAGTGGCGTCATCGCCTTCTAGGCGGCGGCTCAGCGACGGGCCAGACGGCGTTCACCGCCTGCTCCCGGGGCGTAGTCGAGTTCGTAGTGCGCGAAGATCCCCGGCTCGTCCGTGGCAGGCAACTCGCCGTCGGTGTCGATCGCGGGAGCCTTCTTCACCACGTCCTTGGGGTGGGCGATCTTGAGATAGCCCGGTCCGACGGTCGCCCCGGAGAGCGGCACGAAGACCAGGCGCCGACGGGTCGGAAGACCCACCGCCACCGTCGCGAAGAAGGGCTGGTCGGTCGCGGTGTCGACGTAGACGGCCTCCAGGGTGCCGATCTTGTGACCGCGGGGGTCGACCACGCCGTGACCACGCCATTCACGAATGTCGCCTGCCTCGAACATCATGGACCTCCACCTGAGGGGTACCCCCTGATCGTGTCCCTGATGTCCCCGCCGACAGCCTGGGCGTGCTCAGTGCCGTTCCGGATCGAATTCCAGTACCTGTGTGAGCCGGATGTTGTTGCCCGAGGGGTCGCGGAAAGACGTGTCGATTCCGTACGGCTGCACGGTCGGCGGGTCGTTGAACTCGACGCCTCGGGCGGACAGCTCGTCATAGGCGGCCTTGCAGTCGTCGGTCTCCAGGAACAGCGTGCCACCCGCCCCCTTGGCCACCAGATCGGACAGCTGGGCACTGCTCGCCTCGTCCAGCATCGGCTGCCCCGGCACGGGCATCAGCACCAGCGCCGGGCCGTCCCCGCCGGGTGGAGCGACACACAGCCAGCGGAAACTCCACGCCTCCATGGTCACGTCGGCCCTGACCTCCCAGCCGAGCTTGGTGGTGTAGAAGTCAAGCGCCTCGTCCTGGTCGTGCACCCAGAACTGGGCATTCGCTATCTTGATCGTGGCCATGGCCGCTCCTTGGTCGATTGCCTGGGAACGACGCTAGGCAGTCGACGATGTCGTGTCTTCTCGAAACGTGCGGTGCTGCGGCCGTGCATAGGCCATCGCCACACAGCGAGGGATGCGCACATGCCGTGCGGCGGGCGGATGAGCCGCCCGGTAGGCCTGCGGCGTCGTCCCGTACATCCGGCGGAAACTCGTCGTGAACGAGCCGATGCTCTGCGCGCCGACGGCGACGCCGACCGCGGCCACCGTCCAGTCGGTCGCAAGCAGCAGGGCGGCAGCCCGTTCGAGGCGGCGGGTCAGCAGATACTGGTGCGGCGACTCACCGAACGCGGCCTTGAAGCAGCGGCTGAAGTGGGCCGGGGACAGCGCGGCGGCCGCCGCCATGTCGGCGACACTGAGCGGCTCGCTGTAGCGGGCGTCCGCGAGATCCTTGGCGCGGAGCAGATGACGACCGATCGGTACGTGGACCACACGACCTATTGTGCGGTCACGGGTAGGTCGCCGTGGCGGGAGAAGGTCGCCGAGGCGCCCGCCCATCATGCAGGCGGGGTACGAGTCGCGTGCGAACCTGGAAAAAATTCGTGCAATGCGGATCCTCTTCGGAGGCGGGCCGTGCACTAACCCATGACCTCACGAGCTGCGTCGAGGAACGCCAGCCGATTGTCCTCCAGGTAGTCGCGCACGCTCTCGCCGTCGGGCAAGCCTTCCCATACGGTCCGGTTGAGGTCGAGGAAGTATGCGCGTGCCGCGTCATGCACAGGCAGGGGGAACTGGATGCGGATGAGCCGTTCGGCGACCCATAACCTGTTCATGACGTCGCGGGTGGTCAGGTACCAGTCGTGGGAATCGTCCCACTCGGCCGGCCTGCTGAACGCCGCGCGTTCCGCTTCGGCCCCCACCTCGACGAACCGCTCCAGCAGCGCCAGCCGTTCCGCTCGCCGGGTCTCCGACACGGCGATCTGCTGCCGTCGCTGTTCAGCACGTTCCGCCGAAAGCTGAGTCCTGTGCTGGACCATGTAGGACAACGAACCGCCCAGGACGACGCCGCCCAAGGATATGAGGGACCCCCAGAGCTGATCTGACATGGCGGTCATCGTCCCACGCCGGGCTGATCATTGCCGGGGGTGTGGGAGTCGGTCGCCGACCGGACCAGCGACCACCTCGCGCCGTCGCTCGCACTGCAGCCGATGTGCTGATCGAACACGGCGTCAAGCAGTGGACAGGACGCCGCCTTGGAGCACTCCGGCGAGCGTTCGGGGGCGTCCCTTGGGGAGGTCGAAGGCGCGCTGGGCGAACTGGAGCACGAGGGTCTGTCCGCCGGGCTCAAGAAGTCGCTGCGGCTGTGCTGCTTTGCTGCCGGCATGACCTGGCGTGGGGGACTCGCCTCGGCGCAGTCACGGACCCCGGCGTGTGTCAGTCCACCGTTATGAGGAGTTGGCCGGTCGGGCGGTTGCCGTCGTAGGCGTAGATGTGCACCTTGGCAGGGGTACGGGGCTGCGCCGGGACAAGGGAGAGGGCGACGATGTGGCCGTCCCCGTCCTTCGCCGCCTTGCGGATGCGCACCGAGGAAGCCGGGGAGACGACGACCGTACGGCCGTGTGAGCAGTCGGAGGAGACGGAGACGACGCGGGGCGGCGGACCGACCGCGTCCCGGGTGGTCGTGGCGGGGAGCCGGTCGTCGGCCGGAGCGGTCGGCATCCCGCGGGTGGAGGTGTTCAGCCGGGTGGTGCCGATGCCCTCGGCGCCGCTCCAGAAGGTGACCCCGCACAGCTTCAGCGGGGGTGCGCCGCTGCGGACGTCGGGTTGTGAGCAGCCGGTGACTCCCACCACCAAGGCGGCCACGAGCACCGCAATGATGGCGAACCACGCGCGGTTGGCCCGGGGCGGGTGGGGACGGTGGCGGCGGTGCGGAGGTCGGGTCATCGGGGTCACCTCGTACGCGTAGGGGGTCGGCCCGCCGGTCAGTGGCACGCGCCCGGCCCTGTCCGGCTCAGCCGGTGCATTCGGCGATTTCTTCGGGGCCGTAGTTCTTCCAGCCATCGGTGAAGTCGGAGTTGCTCTCCGTGCCACCCGTTTCTGAGACGGCGTAGGCGCCGAAATCGTTCAGCGCGGTGTTGTCACTGCCTGAGGAGTGGCGCTCTGCAATCCACTCGGCGGGGGACCGGAGGGCCCGGCACCGTCAATGGTCTGGGCAACACGACCCCCGAGCCGCCGAGGTGGACATCGACGTTGGTTCCGCAGCCTGCCTGGACGAGCCGGTCACCGGGATGGGCATGTCGGAAGCGGCCAGTAGCCTCACGCAACATGGGCATTGAGATTGATGTAGTGGTGGGTCACGCGGTCGACGACGAGATGGAGCGAGTCCTTGGGTTGGCCGAGGTGGTCGGCGAGCCTGTCACCGTCACAATCATGTGGGAGGGGCGTGAAGTGGCCGAACGTGTGGTGCTGGTGCCTGCTGCGATCCTGGCGCTCTGGGAGCATTGGGCGCCCACTGCCTACCCGACGGGTGGCGTTGAGGAGGAGGGCCGGGCTCTGACGGAGGAGGCGGAACTGGCCCATCCAGCGGAATTCGGTGCGTTCACGCTCTTTCGGCGTCGCGCAGGAGCGCGTACGGCGGTTGCTCGCGCGGGCGTAGTCGTCGCCGAGCTACTGGATCCCGACGAGGCGCACTGGCTCCGGGATCAGGCTCGCAATGTCCGCCAAGCCTTCATGGATCGGAAGCAGAAGGCGGCGTTCGAGGAGTTCCTTGCTCGGCAGGCTTCCGTCGATGATCAGTGACCCATGCCAACGGGGCACGTTTGCACAGGAGTTCGAAGAGTGGGCGGCCGGACTTCGAGGGTCTGGTTGCCGTTGACGGACGCGACATTCACATCACCGCCTTGACCGGTGACGATACCTCGGGCAAGGTCGTCACTCGTTGAACTGTTCACACCAGCATGAACAGGAGACCGGATGCCCGAGATCTCGGACATCGAAGCAGTCGTCTTCGACGTTCTCGGAACAATGGTCGACGAACCCAGCGGGCTTCGAGCCGCAATCCGCGAGGCCGTGCCTGCGTCCGACGACGCGTCTGTCGACGAGATGCTCACCTTGTGGCAGCAGCATGTAGAGCTTGAACAGCAACGCATCGCGCAAGGGCATCGTGCGTACGCCAGCACCGAGGTCATCGATGGAGAGGCAGCTCAACGGGTGGCCGACCGTGCCGGACTCGCCGATCCGGCGACCATCGCCCGGCTGACCACAGCCGGTCAGCGCCTGCCACCCTGGGACGACTCTGTCGCCGGACTCGAACGGCTGGCGAAGCAATTCCCCGTGCTCGGGCTCTCCAACGCCGGCCGCACCGCCCTGCTGCGACTCAACGCACATGCCGGGCTGCGCTGGCACCAAGCCCTGTCCAGCGAAGCCGTCCTGGCCTACAAGCCGGCGCCGGAGGTCTACCGGCTCGCCGTCGACACCGCCGGATGCCCACCGGAACGCATGCTCATGGTGGCCGCCCACGCCTGGGACCTTCGCGGAGCTCAGGCGGCCGGGATGCGGACAGCGTATGTTCAGCGACCTGTTGGGGATCCTCCGACGAGTTCCGACGTCTTCGACTTGTGGTGCAGTGGACTGGACGAACTGGTCACCGCACTGACGGCGAGGTAAGCAGGCAGATTGCGAGTTCCGCCGCCGACAAGACGAGGCTCGGTGGCAATGCGACCGACCCTGCGCCCCGACGAGCACGTCAAGCCCGGCGAAAAGGGCCAGTGCCGGCGGGCGGCAGGAGGGGAGGCACCAGCACCGCGTGCGCCAGGTTGAGCCACAGCCCCGAATCGGTCCGGTCGGCCGCTTCCTTCGACCTCGGCCGCCGCCTCGCGCTCAGCGCCCCGCGGCCCCCGGGAAGACAGTTTGCTGATCCGCCACCACTCCAGATCGCCGGGTCAAGGTCGCCGCCACCCAAGCATTTCTGACGGCCGTCGGCGTCAGCCGCCAGGGCGAGCCGTGCCGGGACGACATCAGCGCTGGGAGCTCCCAACCTAGGCTCGGCTACTGCGCTTCCTCAGCTTGAGCCTCTTCTTGCTGCTGCTGCTGCGATGCGGTCGGGGCGGAGGGCCTGGGCCGGCCGGTGTCGGGCGCGACGTAGTAGACGGAGTTGCCCTGCTTGGTGCGCTGTGCCTGGCCCCTGGCGACGAGGTTTTCCAGCGTTGTGCGCACTACGGTGTTCTTGATGCCACGGTCGGGGTGGGCCTGGTCAAGGGCAGCGGCGACCTCGGCCGTGGAACGCGGTTCGCTCTGCCCGGCGAGGTGTTGGCGGATCAGCTCGACCAGCGAGGGCTGTGTCGTTGGCGTCGCTGCGACCGGGGCCTTGCCGGCCGACTTTCGCGTTCGTACGCGGCTGGGAGCACCGCTGGATTTCTTGGCACGGGCGGCGCCACTCGATCGCGTGGCAGCCTCTTTGCGAGGAGCGGGCACGGCGGCTTGTTCGGGCGCGGTGGCAGGCTTGTCGGGGTGGTGAGTGATGCCGAGTGCCTGCTGCATGTTCGTCAGCACGGTGCAGTCGTGCTGCAAGGTGGCCAATTGCTCCTGCAGCGCGGCGATTTCTCCGCTGATGCGTTCCTGCTCTTTGAGGTTGCGCTCGAGGTCGCTGGTGACCTGGGCGGCGTATTGCGAGGTCAGTTCCGTCGAAGTGGTGGTGTTCTCGGGCATGATGCGGACCTTTCCTCGAGGTCGCGGCCGAAACGGGTCTGCGGCGGCCGCGGCGAGCCCAGGGGGAGTGGCCCCCGTGTGCTGCACGACGACATGGGCGGCACCGCAGCACAGGGCTTGGTGTGTAGAGATAGTACGGACAGGAGGAGCAGATTGTTCCGCACCGCAGCCGCCTATCTGGCCCAACTGATCGTTCCAGAAGGCGGTTGCCTCGGCCGAGGCAACCGCGGACAGTCACCCGAGCGGTGTACCAGGGATCTTGACCTGGCCTCTGCTTATGTGCGAGCGGCCATCGCGCAACTCTCCGAGTGGCGATGCCCGTTGCAACCGAGAGATGCCACGATGCCCTTCTGCCACTCGACCGCGAATTGTCCGGCCGCCGGATTCCGTCCGTGGGACTGCCCGACACCGCACGTCCGTAGACGGCGCTGACCATGGCTACGTCCTGACGGCTACCTCAACGATGTGCCGATGACCGGCGTTCTGTCCCCTTCGGTGCGCTGGGAGTGGGTTTCATCTCTCATCCGACCCCTCCTCACCGTGCCTGTTCAGCCGGGTCCCGGTAACCGCACCAGGCCACAGCAGCGCGCCGCCGGTTGCGGTCGGAGCGACAAGTGCGAGAGCAGGGCCGCCAGGGGTGAGAACACGCTGCGGTGAGGTCGCGGCCGCGCTTCCGGTACCCGCTTCGGCTGCGGCACACAGGCAGGAAGCGGGCCAGGAGAACCGCTCGGCCCCCATGGCGTGACATGAGCGTCTCGGCCCGTTTCAAGGCAGCATTCGCAGCACACGAGCACTGCAAAAGCCGAGCAGCTCATGGCCTTGGGCAACGCGGCGGCCTCTGCCAAGTTGGCAGAGGCCCGCGGCATGAACATCAGAGGAGAGCCAGGAGCCGCCCTCGACGAGCAGCATCCTGGCCCACACGGCCTACCGGCTGATGATGGCCTGGTGGCCCGGCCTCACTTCAGGTGCCGGTTGAAGAACTGGGCCGCGGCTTCGCCCGCGAACTGCGGGACACCGGTGTGCCCGCCCATATTGGCGTGCAGGGACTTCTCCTTGGAGCCGAAGGCGTCGAACAGGTCCAGGGCCGCCTGCCGGTCGTTCCCTTCGTCGTCCCACTGGAGAAGTACGTGCAGCGGAATGGTGACCCGGCGGGCCTCCTCGAACATGGCGCGAGGCACGAAACTCCCGGCGAAGAGACCGGCGGCCACGATCCGCGGCTCGACCACCGCAAGGCGCACCCCGATGGAGATCACTCCCCCCGAGTATCCGACCGGACCGCCGATCTCGGGAAGCGACAGGAGGGCGTCCAGGGTGGCCTGCCACTCCGGGACCGCCCTGTCGACGAGCGGGAGGATGAGGACGTCGATGATCTCGTTGCTGACCGGCTCGCCGGCTTCCACAGCCCGGCGCAGGTCGGCGCGGGCCTGCTCGGCGGCGGCCCAACGGGGCCGGTCACCACTCCCGGGGAGCTCGATGGTTGCCGCGGCGAAGCCATCCGCAGCGGCGTGCCGGGCCCGCGCCATCAGTCGGGGGTACATCCTGTGCTGCCCGCCGGGGTGGCCGAGCAGGATCAGCGGTGTCGGTGCGGACGGGGATGTGGGCGTCCACAGGATGCCGGGGATCTCGCCGAGGGTAAATTCGCGTTCGAGGACACCGTCGGCGAGGTGCTGTTCGGAAGTGAAGTGAAGGGACATGGTCGTGCCTTTCGGGAGCGCTGTTGAACGGCGCTCCCGGACGACCTATCGCCCGACCGTGACCCGCAAGGAGAGCACCCATGTCGATACGTTCACGGGTACCACCTCCTCGCTCTCTCGCACGGCCTCCGCGAACATAGCAGGAGTGCCATGGTGCGCCAAACGGTTTCTTGTGCAACACCCCGGGGTCGTGGAGCGTCACCACGGCCTTCGATGGCGGAAGTTCACATCTGTGTGAGACCGCGTACGCTTCCCCCCCGCCGGAGTCGGTGGGACCGATCCGTATCGCGGAGGGTTGCTGACTGGCCCGGTCGCGCTCACTGGTAGGGGCAGACGGTGCGGGCCGTGAATGCGGCCGGACGGGTCATGAGCTGGGCGCTGGTCCGTCCGCTCCGTAGCGGAGGCCGTCGAGGAGGAGGTCGAGGAGGCGGCCGGCCCGTTCGCGTTGGTCGGGAGCGCTGGTGATCAGTGCGACGCCGGCCAGGCTGAAGCCTACGTCGAAGGGGTCGACGTCCGGGCGCAGGAGGCCGGCGTCGGCGCCGGCGTGCAGCAGGGTGCCGAGCGCGGTGCCGAGCTTGTCGAGGGTCTCGGCGAACGGGTCCGCGCCGGATGCGACCGCGGCCCGCAGGGCGTCCGCCATGCCCTGCTTGGCAGCCAGGTAGTCGATGAAGTCGTCCATCCACAGGCGCATCGCCCGGTCGGGCGGGTTGTCGGCGAGCAGCTTGGTGGCGCTGTCGCAGACGCGGGCCAGTTCGTTGCGGTAGGCGGCCTCGACGAGCGCCTCGCGTGTCGGGAAGTGGCGGTAGAGGGTGGCCGAGCCGACGCCCGCGGCCTTGGCGATGGTGTCGATCGCGACGTCCGGGCCCTTCTCGGAGAAGGCGTGCACGGCCGCTTCGAGGATGCGCTCCCGGTTGCGGCGGGCGTCGGCGCGCAACACGCTCGGCTTGGTGGTCAAGGCTGCTCCCTTCCTCAGGGACCAGTCTAGCTGGACAACCGGGGAGTTCTCCGTTTACCTTGGCGAGTAACCGGGGAACTCCCCGGTTACGGGTGTCGGCCCGTCGCGCTCCCAGGGCAAGGAAAACCCTCATGACCTCCCCGAAGACTGTTCTGATCACCGGTACGTCCTCCGGCATCGGCCTCGCCGCCGCCGTCGGCACCGCTCGGGCGGGCTGGACGACCATCGCCACCATGCGCGACACCGGCAAGGCCGATGCCCTCCTCAAGGCCGCCGCCGAGGCGGGTGTCGCGGACCGGATCCAGATCAAGCGCCTGGACGTGACCGACTCCGCCGGAATCAGCGGCTGCCTGGACGAGGTCGTCGCCGAGCACGGCCGCCTGGACGCGCTGGTCAACAACGCCGGCGCCGCCCAGGTCGGCACCATCGAGCAGAGCAGCGTCGAGGACGTGCGCGCGGCCATGGAGGTCAACTTCTTCGGCGTGGTGGCGGTGACCCGGGCCGCCCTGCCGCACCTGCGTGCGTCGAAGGGCCGGCTGATCACCGTCACCAGCGTCGGCGGCGTCGTCGGCCAGCCCTTCAACGAGGCGTACTGCGCGGCCAAGTTCGCCGTCGAGGGCTTCATGCAGTCCCTCGCGCCGGTCGCCGCCACCGTCGGCGTCGATGTCACCGTGGTCGAGCCGGGCGCGGTGGCGAGCGAGTTCGTCGCCAATCTCGGCCTGGACGTCCCGACGCTGCTCGCCGCCGCCGGTCCCTACAGCCCGGCGCTTGAGGCCTACCTCGCCCGCACCCGGCAGTCGTTCGGCAACGCCCAGACCCCGGCCGAGGCAGCCGCCCCGATCGTCGACGCCCTGACCGCCGCCCGCCCGCCCTTCCGTATCCAGACCTCGCAGTGGGCCCGCGACTTCGTCGCCACCACCCTCGCCGACCTCGACGGCTCCGCCGTCCAGACCCTCACTGACACCTGGGTGCGTTGACCGCCTCACCCCGCGTCCGGGTTGGGGGTGCCCGGTCGTACCCGGCCCGGGTCGAAGACCGGAGCGCACCGGACGCAACACCAACCAGTCACACACCGCGGGACGACCCGCAACAGCAAGGAAGCACACCGTGACTCCTCCCCCTCGTTCACGAGAGGAGGAGTCACCGGTATCTGACGCGTAAATAGGTCCAGGTCAGAGTGGGGCTGGGCAGCGTTGTGTACCCGGCGGTCGTTGTGGCCGTCGGGCACTTGGCCGGGGGTGGTCGGGCTGCGCCTTCGATCGGGTTGAGGGTGACGGTGTAGCCGAGTTGGTTGAGCCGGTTGATGGCCTGACGGGTGGCGCGTTCGGGGTCACGCTGGGTGAAGTAGGAGCCGCCGAGTTCGTTGTAGGGCCGGTAGTCGGTGAGCATGTGCCAGATCGCGGTGATGATCGAGTGTTCGATAGCGACGAGTGCCTTGAGCGGGCCGCGGTGGGCGGCCAGACGCTTGTAACGGGCCTGCAGATAGGTGTCCTTGGATCTCGTCACGCTGAACGCTGCGGTCCTAGGGCGCCCTTGAGGTAGGGGTTACC